>CADCWC010000198.1 GCA_902806305.1 uncultured Thermoleophilia bacterium
TTCTTGGCCTCCGTGGACGCGTCGACCGACGCGGTCGCGTCGTCCAGGATCAGGATCCGCGGGTCGACGAGGAGCGCGCGGGCGATGGCGATCCGCTGGCGCTGGCCGCCCGAGAGCGTCAGCCCGCGCTCGCCGACGGTCGTCTCGTAGCCGTCGGGCAGGGCCTCGATGAACTCGGCCGCCTGGGCGCGCTCCGCGGCGCGCCGCACGTCGTCGTCGGTGGCCCACGGCGCGCCGTAGGCGATGTTGTCGCGCACGGTCGTGGAGAAGAGGAACGTCTCCTCCGAGACGATGCCGATGGAGCCGCGCAGGCTGTCCAGCGTCAGCTCGCGGACGTCGACCCCGTCGACCAGGACGCGTCCCTCCGTGACGTCGTAGAAGCGCGGGATGAGGGTCGTCAGCGTCGTCTTGCCGCACCCCGTCGGGCCGATCAGCGCCACGGTGGAGCCCGCCGGGATGTCGAGGTCGACGCCGTCGAGGATCGGCCGGGACGGGTCGTAGCCGAAGGTCACGCCCTCCAGCCGGATCGCGCCGCCCCCGGGCGGCAGGGGCCGGGCGTCGGGCCGGTCGGCGATGGCGGGCTGCTCGTCGAGGACCTCGAAGACGCGCAGCGCCGACGAGATGGCGCGCTGCGCCTGGCCGATCCACATGCCGATCATGCGCAGCGGGCCGACCATCATGGCCAGCAGCAGGTTGAAGCGCACGAACTCGCCCAGCGTGAGGTCGCCCTCGATCACCCGGTAGCCGCCCGCGAGCAGCACCGCCGCCACGGCCAGGCTGGGGACGAACGCCATCAGCGGGATGTAGATCGCCCGCTGGAGCGTGGCGCGTCGGTTCGCCTCGAAGACGCGTTCGGACGCGTGGCGGAAGCGGGCCGTCTCGCGCTCCTCCTGCCCGAACGCCTTGACGACCCGCACGCCGACGACGTTCTCCTCCGCCTGGGTCGTGACGTCGGCGAGCTTCTGCTGGGCGTCGGTCACGAGCGGGTGCGAGCGCCGCGAGTAGCGAGCCGCGAGGCCGATCAGGACGGGCGTGGCGGCGAGCGCGACCAGGGCGAGCAGCGGGTCGGTGAAGAGCAGGAGCAGCACGACGGTGGCGATCGTGATCGCGTGCTGCGAGAAGAACAGGAGCCCGTAGGAGAGGAAGATCCGGACCGCGCCGAGATCGGCGGTGGCGCGGCTCATCAGCTGGCCCGTCTGGTGCGTGTCGTAGAAGGAGAAGGAGAGCCGCTGCATGTGGTCGTAGAGGAGGTTGCGCAGGTCCTGCTCGATGTCGACCGCCATCCGTCCCGTGATCAGGCGCCGGAGCACCATCAGCACGAGCCGCACCACGCCCGCCGCCACGATCAAGGCGATCAGCAGCGTGAGGGCGGTCCGGTCGCGCGGACGGATCGCATCGTCGATGGCCGCGCCCGTGAGCCAGGGGATGCTGAGCGCCGCGACCTGCGACAGGACGGCCAGGACGAGCGACGCCCACAGGTGGAAGCGGTAGGGCCGGGTGAACACGAGCATCCGGCGGAAGGTCGGCCAGAACACCCGCGGGTCGGCCACCGCCGGCTCGGCCGCGCGCTCGGTCGGCGGTGCGGATCGGGCGGCAGGTGGGCGGGTGCGGATGGCCATGCGGCGACGGCGGGCTCGTGGCCGGCGACGGCCGGTGGCAACGTCGCCGGACGTCGCCCCATTCCGGGCCGGAGCCGCTCCGGCCGACGCGGCTCCGGTCAGGCGCTGTCCACGAGCGGGACCCGGTCTCCGGGCGGACCCGACCAGCGCACGGCGACGAGCGTCGCGTCGTCGTCGGCCCGTCCCCGGCGCACGTGCACCGTGTCCATCAGGAGCCGCGTGGCGAGCGGCAGCGACGCCTTCGGCCCGTAGTGCTCGGCGGCGAGCTCCTGGATGCCCTCGAGCCCGAGCCGGCGACCGTCCTCGAGCCGGGCCTCCACGAGCCCGTCGGTGTAGAGCAGGACGACGTCCCCGGGTTCCAGCGCCACCTGGGACACGGGTCGGTCGGGCGGGCTGATCCCGAACGGCGGCCGGCGGACCTCGAGCTCGATCTCGGTCACCCGGCTGTCGCGCACCAGGAGGGGTTGCGGGTGGCCCGCGGACAGCAGCTCGAGCCGACCCGTCCCGAGGTCGAGCGCGGTGAGGTTGCCGGTCACGAACCGCTCGCCGCGGCCCTGCTGCTCGACGGCCGCGTCGAGCGCCGCCGCGATCGCCGCGAGATCGGGTGAGCGCTTGCGGGCCAGCCGGTAGGCGCTGACCGCGAGGACCGAGAGCAGGGCGGCCTCGACGCTGTGGCCCATGCCGTCGAACAGCGCCAGGCCGAACGTCGACGGACCGGTCAGGGCGAAGTCGTAGGCGTCACCGGCCATCTCGGCGGCAGGCTCGATGCGGGCCGAGACGTGCAGCCGGGAGTCGCGGTAGCTCGACGGCAGGAGGAGCCCCCACTGGATCGCCGCGGCCAGCTCGAGCTCGAGCGCCCCGCGGGCGACCTCGAGGGGGTCGTAGGAACCTCGCGCGGCCGTCACTGCCGACGCGACGACGGCCGGGAGCCCCTCGACCGTGGAGGAGATCCGTTCGCGCGCGTCGTCGGAGCCGTCGTGCACGAGCGCGAGCAGGCCCACGTGCTCGCCGCGCTGCGACACGGGCAGCCAGAGCAGCGGTTCCGGGCTCGTGGCCCAGAGCGGCCGCTGGGAGAGGAACGCCCGTCCGGCGACGGTCGTGCGGACCGGCAGCGGGTCCGGCGGCGGCGCCGGCGCGTCGTCCGGCATGACGGGCCGCAGCGTCTCGGCGCCGTAGTCGACGACGTAGAGCCAGACCGCCGCGAGCCCGACCGGGCCGCTCAGGTGCTCGTACAGGACGTCGACGAGTCGGCCCGGATCGGCCGCCTCCAGCCGCTCGGACAGGCCGGTGAGGTAGGTCGAACCGGCTGCGTCGCGAGCGTCCATCGGCCCGAACGCTACCCGCCGACCTCGCCGGGCGAGGCACGAGCGGCGTTCCCGTGCGCGTCTCGACGGCGACCCGCCGTCGACGTGGCGGCCCAGCCCGCGGCGAGCCGGGCGTTCCGGCCCCGCTGCCCGCTCGCCGACGTGCCGGGCACGTCCGCGTCGACCCAGGCCCGCTTGCGCCACGGGGCCGTGGTCTCCGGGTCGTAGCGGAGTCGGGCCGCCGGCAGCCGATCGGCAGGCTCGAGCCGGAGTTCGCGCGCCTCCACCGTGCCGAGCGTGCCGTTCCAGTCGTCCCCGGCCAGGTCGATGTCCCCCGGGTCGAAGGATCCCGCGTGGGACCCGGCGGCGCGGTGCAGGGCCGGATGCGGGGCGATCGCCCGCCAGCCGGAGGCCTCCGACCACCACGGGCCTGCCCCGTGGAAGCCGCCGTGCGCGGTCGCGCGGCCCCACGCGCCCCGGGCGTCGAGCCGGACGATGAGGCCCTCCCAGTCGTCACGGTGCCGGCCGCGGAGCGCCGCGAGCGGCAGGTGCGACGTCTGGGAGTGGGGGTAGTAGAACCAGTAGGCGATGTAGGTGGCGTGCGGCAGCCGCTTCAGGTGGACGAAGGCGGTCGGGGTGGCCACGCCGTGGCGGGCGCAGGCGGCCGCGCGGCAGCTCCGCGGATCGACCGGCACGGCGTCGTCCGTCCCCCAGACGTCGCGCTCGAGGACGAGCCGGGGCGCGTAGCGACGGATCAGCGGTCGGTACGTCGAGGACCCGAGCGCCCAGCTGTCGTCGCGGAGCGGCGCCGGACGACGGCCGAGCGCCTCCCCCAGCGCGTCGGCGAAGCGGCGCGGCACGTCTCCCGCACGGAGACCGACCGCGACGCCCGCCATGAGCAGCGCCACGCCGGCCGCGAGGGCGACGTGCTCGACCGTCCCCTGCCCGCGGCTGGGACGACGGGATCCGGAGGCGGGGACCACCTGGCCGACGGTAGGGCCGGTGCCCGAGGACCCATGTCGGCGCATCGCGCCGCCGCCGCGCGGAGTGGAGCGGCCCTGTCCCACCCGGTGCCTCGGCGGTCACGGATCCCCGCGGCGTGTGACGTCGTCGTGCCGCGGCGGGTGCGCGGTCGTGGTCACCGGTGCTCGCGCCGTCCGCCGGGCGGCCGGACCCGCCGGGCCGCAGCACGGCGAAGGGCCCGGCCGCCGCGGCGGCCGGGCCCTCGACGTCCCGGACGGTCAGGCGACCTCGGCGGCCACGACGAGCGGAGCCGAGCCCGCCGCCTCCTCGTGGGTGCCCGTCGCGGTGGCGAACACGCCGCGGATCAGGACGGCGGCCGCGATCGCTCCGACGATGGAGACGAGGCCGCCCACGTAGAAGGCGTTGTCGAGGCCGTTGACGTAGGCCGCGGCCGAGCCGTCGCCGAACGCCGCCTCCGCCGGGACGAGAGCGCCGAGCGCGGCGACGCCGAGCGCGATGCCCGCCTGGCGGAACGTGTCGTTGACGCCCGCGGCGAGGCCGCTCTGCTCCGCCGGGGCCGAGCCGAGCGCGACGGCGCTGACGGCCGGGTTGAACAGGCCGGTGCCGATCATCGCCACGATCAGACCCGGCATCAGCACGAGCCACGACGTGTCGGTTCCGGCCGCGGTCAGCATGATCTGGCCGATCCCGACGAGCAGCAGGCCGGCGACGATCAGCGTCCGGGCCGCGACCTTCGTCTGGACGGCGCTCGTGAGCGCCGACACCACGAGCATCACGAGCGTGCCGGGCAGGTAGACCAGGCCGGCCTCGATCGCGGACATGCCGCGGATCTGCTGCAGGTAGAGCGTGGCGTAGAGGAACACCGCGAAGAACGACGCCGAGATGGCGAACGCGGCGACCTGCGCGCCCGCGAAGGCGCCGTAGCGGAACAGGCCGAGCGGCAGCATCGGATGCGAGCTCCGGTGCTCGATCGCCACGAAGGCGATCAGGAAGGCGGCCGCGGCCACGAGCAGGCCGACGATCAGCGTGCTGGTCCAGCCGTCCTCGTTGCCGCGCAGGAGCGCCAGCACGAGCAGCGACATGCCGGCCGTCAGGGTGATCTGGCCGGGCCAGTCGATCGGCCGCGGGTTCGGGTCGCGCGACTCCGCCACGGCGGCCAGCGTGACGGCGATGCACGCCACGCCGATCGGGATGTTGATCAGGAAGATCCACTGCCAGTCGAGGCCGCTCGTGAGCGCGCCGCCGATGAGCGGGCCGACCGCGAACGACGCGCCGATGCTCGCGCCGTAGAAGGCGAGGGCGCCCGCGCGCTCCCGGGACCCCGGGAAGGCCGCGGCGAGCAGGGCGAGCGACACCGCGAACATCACGGCCGCGCCGATGCCCTGGGCGCCGCGCATCACGTTCAGCATCACGATGTCGGTCGCGAGGGCGCAGCCCGCCGAGGCGATCGTGAACAGGGTCAGTCCCAGCACGAACAGCCGCCTGCGACCGAAGCGGTCGGCGAGGAAGCCCGCCGTCAGGACGGTCGAGGCCAGGGCCAGGGTGTAGGCGTCCACGACCCACTGGAGCCCGCCGAGGCCGGTGTCGAGATCCTCGGCGATGCGCGAGAGCGCGGTGTTCACGACGGCGATGTCCAACATCAGCATGGCCGTGGCGATGCAGACGACGGTGAGCGTGAAGCGTTGGCGGCGGGTCATGGACGGTCCTCTCAGTCAGGATCGGGGCGGAGACGTACACGCCTCGTGGGGCATGGACCGGATCGTCACGGTGCGCGCGCCGCGTGGCAGGTCGGCGGGCAGGCGTCCTGCACGGCGGCCCGCAGCCGAGGCGCGGTCGGGGTAGCCCCACCGACGGTGCAGGGGCTGTCGCCCCGCGGACCCGCTGGGCGGACCCGTCAGGCGGCCGGCTCGAGCCGCAGCTCGACGGCGATCAGCTCGACCGCCCGGACGACCAGGGCGCGGTTCGCGGCGGCGTTCGTCCACGCGCTCGCGCCCGACGGATGCGGCAGCGGGATGACCGTGCGGCCCTCCAGCTCGAAGCGGTGCCCGACGAGCTCGTCGAGTCGCCCGGGGCCGAGCGTGGCGGCGATCGCCATGCCGCCCACCGGGACGAGGAGGGGCGGGTCGAGCAGCCGCAGATGGGCCGCCGTCCACGGTGCGCAGCGAGCCAGCACCGCGGGCGACGGCCGCCGGTCGCCGCGCTGGCCGGGCTCGCGACCCGGGTAGCACTTCGCCACGGCCGTCATCGCGAACGTGCTCCGGAACCGCTCCTCGTCGTCGAGCCCCCACGCCGCGAACCAGGCGCGCAGCCGGGCGCCCGCCCGGGCCGCGAACGGCCGGCCGAGCGTCGGCTCGTGGATCCCGGGCGCCTGTCCGAGGATCAGCGCGCGATGGGTCGGGCGGACGTCCGCGATCGGCGGCGGGACCACCCCGTCGCCCGCCGCCACGCAGAGGCGGCAGGTCCGCAGCCTACGCGCCGCCTCGTCTAGATCGCGCACGGCGTCGGCCGGATGCATGTTCGAGACGATAGGGCCGTGTGTGCGACCGGGGATACGATGTGCGGATGCTCCCCCTGGAGGCGGTCCCGAACTTCTCCGAGGGCCGCGACGCGGCCACGATCGACGCCCTCGGCGAGGCGCTCTCCGGACACGCCCGCGTGCTCGACGTGCACGTCGATCGCGACCACCACCGCTCCGTCTTCACGCTCGTCGCCGAGCCCGGCGCGCTCGTCGAGGCGCTCGCGGCGGCGGTCGCGGTGGCCGTGGAGCGCATCGACCTGCGCCGGCAGGTAGGTGTCCATCCCCGCATCGGGGCCGCCGACGTCGTCCCGGTCGTGGCCCTCGAGCCCGAGCGCGTCGACGAGGCACTCGCCGTGGCGGACGCCGTCGCCGACCGGGTCGCGGCCGTCGGCGTGCCCGTCTTCCTCTACGCCCTCTCGGGCGACGGCCGGCGGCCGCACGACCTCCGGACCGGCGGCCTCCGCCGGCTGAGCGCGCGGCTGGCCGCCGGGGAGCTCGTCACCGACCGCGGCCCCGCCACGCTCCACCCGTCCGCCGGGGCCGCCATCGTCGGTGCCCGACCGCCGCTGGTCGCATTCAACGTCGCGCTGCGCGGCGGCGACCTCGACGTCGCCCGCGAGCTGGCGCGCCGCGTGCGCGAGCGCGACGGCGGGCTGCCGGGCGTCCGCGCGCTCGGGCTGGAGCTGACCGAGACCGGCGTCGTGCAGGTCTCGATGAACGTGGAGGATCCCGTCCGCACGCCGCTCTACCGCGTCCTCGACCACCTCCGCAGCGAGGCGCGCGTGTTCGGCGTCGAGCTCGGCCCGGCCGAGCTCGTCGGCCTCCTGCCGGTGGCG
>CADCWC010000199.1 GCA_902806305.1 uncultured Thermoleophilia bacterium
CGTGGGCCGGAGTGGGGCGGGCGGCTCGCCCGCGGCCGCGTCGCCCTGCGCGCCGAGCCGCAGGTCGAGGCCGAGCGGCTCCGCGAGCTCCTCCCGGAGCACCGCGCCGACGCTCCGGCCGGTGACCCGCCGGACCACCTCGCCGACGAGCCAGCCCCACGTCAGGGCGTGATAGGTCGGGGCCCCTCGCGTCGGGCCCGGGGCCTGCGCGGCCAGGTGGGCGGCGATGCGCTCGGGACGCGCCAGGTCCGCCCGCGTCAGCGGCGCCTCGACGGTCTCGAGCCCGGCCAGGTGGCCCGCGACGTCGGCCACCGTCATTCCCGCCTTGCCCGCGGCCGCGAACGCGGGCCAGATGTCCGCCACGGGAGCGTCCAGGTCGAGCAGTCCGCGATCGACGAGCACCAGGAGCACCGTGGCGACGAGCCCCTTGGTGCCGGAGAAGATGACCGCGGGTGTGCGCGCGCCCCACGGGCGGCCGCCGTCGACGTCGGCCGCGCCGGCCCGGAGATCGACGGCGGTGCGCCCGTCGACGACCGCCGCGAACGCGCCGCCGCCGTCCGCCGCCACCCGCGCCTCGAACACCTCCCGCACCGCCTCGAACCCGGGTGCGACCGTCCCCTCGGTCGTCGCCGCGGCGAGCCCCGCCCTCACGCGCTCGCGGTCTCGAGCGACGGGGTGTCGGCCAGCAGACGCTGCGTGTAGGCGTCCCGCGGATCCCGGAGCACCCGGTCGACCGTGCCGAGCTCCACGATCCGCCCGAGGCTCATCACCGCCACCCGTCCCGCGATCGACCGCACGAGCGGCAGGTTGTGCGTGACGAACAGCATCGACAGCCCGAGGTCGCGCTGGAGCCGCGCGAGCAGGTCGACGATGGCGGCCTGCACGCTGACGTCGAGCGCCGAGGTGACCTCGTCGCAGATGAGCACGGCCGGCTCGCAGACCAGAGCGCGGGCGATGGCGACGCGCTGGCGCTCGCCGCCCGAGAGCTCGTCGGGGTAGCGGTCCAGGTAGTTCTTCCCGAGCGAGACCAGGTCGAGCATCGCGGTCGCCTTCTGCTCGGCCTCCCGGCCGCGGGCCGTGCCGAAGATCTCGAGCGGCCGCGAGACCGCCTGGCCGACCGTCCGGCGCGGGTTCAGCGAGCTGTAGGGGCTCTGGAAGATGTACTGGACCCGGCGCCGGTCGTCCTGGGCGCGGGCGCGCGCCGGCCCCTCCAACGGGTGGCCGTCGAACAGGATCTCGCCCGTGCGGTCCTTGTGCAGGCCCGCGATCGAGCGGGCCAGCGTCGTCTTCCCGCTGCCGGACTCGCCCACGAGCGCCAGGCACTCGCCGGGGGCCAGGTCGAGGTCGATGTCGTGCAGGACCTGGACGGGTCCGTACGCGCAGCACACGCTCCGCAGGCGCAGCACCGCGTCGGCCGTCGACGGCTCGTCCGCCGTCGTGCTCCGGCCGGCGGTCGGCGGCGGCAGCGTCAGCACCTCCTCGGCTCGGATGCAGCGGGCGCGGCGGTCGGGCACGACCTCCCGCAGCGCGGGCTGGCCGTCGTCGCACGCGGGCACGTGCATGCTGCAGCGCGGCGCGAAGAAGCACCCGGGGGGTCGCGAGCCGGGCGACGGCGCGCGGCCCGGGATGCCCTGGAGCTCGCGGCGTCCGCCGAGGTGCGGGATCGCGGCGATCAGGCGTCGGGTGTAGGGGTGCGCCGGCTGGTCGAAGATCGCCGTCGTGCCGCCCTCCTCGACGATGCGCCCCGCGTACATGACGGCGAGCCTGTCGGCGATGGCGGCCACGACGGCGAGGTCGTGGGTGACGTAGAGCGCGGCCGTCCCGTGCGTCGCGGCGAGATCCCGTACGGTGGTCAGCACGTGGGCCTGCGTGCTCACGTCGAGGCCGGTCGTCGGCTCGTCGAGGACGATCAGGCGCGGCCGGTTCGCGAACGCCATGGCGAGCCCCACGCGCTGCTGCTGGCCGCCGGAGAGCTCGTGCGGGTAGCGGCGCAGGTAGCGCGCCTCCGTCGGCAGCGCCACCTCGGCCATCAGCTCCGTGACGCGCGCCCGCCGCTCGTCGGACCCACTGCCGAAGCCGTGCGCCTCGAGCGTCTCGAGCAGCTGCGTGCCGATCCGGACCGCGGGATTGAGCGACGCGGACGGGTCCTGCGGCACGTAGGAGATCAGCCCGCCGCGCAGGCGCCGCAGCGCGGCCGGCGGGAGCCGGAGGACGTCCGTGTCGCCGATCCGCACCGACCCGCTCGCGATCCGGACGCCGCGGCGGGTGTGCCCGAGGAGCGCCAACCCCGCCGTCGTCTTGCCCGACCCCGACTCGCCCACGAGGCCGAGGACCTCGCCGGGACCGATGCGGAAGCCGATGTCGGCGACGATGTCGTGGCCGGTCCGACGCAGCTCGACGCGCAGGTCCTCGACGGTGATGGCGGCCGCCGCCTCCTTGACGCCTCCGCGTCCGGCCACAGGACCCGGTCGGTCGTGCCCGACGTCGGTCATCCCTCACCTCGCGGCCGGTCGATGCCCGCGGCGGCGCGCGCGAACCCGTCGCCGATCAGGCCCGTGCCGACGGTCAGCAGCGCGATGGCCGCCGCAGGGACGACGACCCCCCAGGGCTGCACCGTCAGCGCGATGCGGTTCTCCTGGATCATCAGGCCCCAGTCCGGGGCGTTCGCCGACGTGGTGAAGCCGAGGAAGGCCAGGGAGGCGATGAGCGCGATCGAGTACGTCAGACGGAGCGAGGCCTCGACCGTCAGCGGGCTCGTGACGTTCGGGAGGATCTCGGCGAAGACGATGCGGAACCGTGACTCGCCGAGGGCCTCGGAGGCCGCCACGAAGTCGCGCTCGACGATCGGCTGGGCCGCACCGCGCATGACCCGCGCGACGCGCGGCATCGTCGTCAGTCCCACCGCGAGGATCACGACCCAGGCGGTCGGCCCGACCGTGGCGATGGCGACCAGCGCGAGCATGATCTGCGGGAAGGCCAGGATCACGTCCATGACGCGCATGAGCACGTCGTCGAGGAAGTTGCGCGAGTAGGCCGCGATCAATCCGACGGCCACGCCGAGGACGAGCCCGAGCGCCGTCGACGCCACACCCAGGCCCAGGATTCGCGTGCCGCCGTGCAGGAACCGGGAGAGCACGTCCTGGCCGAGCGCGTCGGTGCCGAGGCGGGCGGTGGCGCTCGGGGCGACGTTCGGGGCGCCCACGAACGCCGTCGGGCTGTGCGGCGCCACGACGGAGCCGAACAGCGCCACGAGGACGAGCATCGTGACGAGGGCCAGCCCGATCCGCGTCCGCCAGAGCCGGAGGGCGCCGCGCACCTGGCCCGCGAGCGGACGGCGCGCCTCGAGCGGCGTGTCCGGTGCGACGGCGACCACGTCGATGACGTCGGCGCTCATCGCAGGCGCGTCCGCAGCCGGGGGGTCACGAGGATCGTGGCGATGTCGGCCGCCAGGTTCGTGAGGACGTAGACCGCGGCGATCACCATCGCGATGGCCTGCACGACCGGCAGGTCGCGGGTCGAGACGGCGTCGCGCAGCGCGCCCCCGATGCCCGGGAAGTTGAACACGAACTCGACGATGATCACGCCGCCCGCGAGGTACGCGAGGTTCAGGGCGATGACCTGGAACGTCGGGCCGAGCGCGTTCGGCAGCGCGTGGCGCCAGATGACGCGGCGCTCGGGCAGCCCCTTCAGGCGGGCCATCTCGACGTACTCGCTCTCGAGCACCTCGATCATCGAGGCGCGCATGATCCGCACGACGTAGGGCGTGACGGCGAGCACGAGCGTCAGGGTCGGGAGCACGAGCCCCTCGAGGTCGGCCCATGGCGCCGTGCCCGGCGGGATGGAGGAGACGGCCGGCAGGAGGTTCGAGACCGTGGTGGCGAGCAGGACGATGAGCGCCACGCCGACGACGAACTCGGGCAGGGCGGCGAGGACGAGCGTGATCAGCGACGAGCTCACGTCGAAGGCGCCGTCACGGCGCAGGGCGGCGTAGGCCCCGATCGCGATCGAGATGGGGATCGAGACGAGCGCCGCGCAGAGGACGAGGAAGGCGGAGTTGAGCAGGCGGTCGCCGAGCAGCTCGGTGACCGGACGCGTGGCGGCGAGCGACGTCCCGGCGTCCCCGACGAGGAGGCCGCCGAGCCAGTCGGTGTACTGGTAGGGGATGGAGCGGTTCAGGTTCAGCTGCTCGCGGAGGGCGGTCAGGCTCTCGGGCGTGGCGCCGCGGCCGAGGATCGCGCGGGCCGGATCGCCGGGCAGCGCCTGCGTCGCCGCGAAGACGACGAGCGAGACGAGGAACAGCGTCAGCAGGCCGAGCAGCAGGCGCCGGACGATGAAGCCGCCGACGCCGCGCGTCACGAACGACCGTCGCCGACGCGCGGTCGGGACCTCGGCCGCGATCACGGCGTTCGCCCGGGGTGGTTGCTACGTGGCGACGTCGACCCGGCGATCGGACGATGATGGCCGGCGCGCGCGGCGCCTGTCAAGCGAGCCGGCCGCTCGAGGGGAGGACGGGCGTCCTCCCCTCGAGCGGTGACGGATCGCGGCTCGGACCCGGTGCGCACGGCTCGGTCAGACGAAGGAGATCGTCCGGAAGCCGCGCGCGTAGGTGTCGAGGTTGACCGTCGCGCGAGCGGGCTGGAAGCCCTGCACCTTGGCGCTGTAGGCGTCGACGAGGTTGTTGAAGAACGGGATGATGTAGCCGCCCTCCTCGTACTCCATCCGCTGCATCTCCTGGATGATCTCGCAGCGCTTGGCCTCGTCGACCTCGGCGGCCGCCTCGCCGTACATCTCGATGAAGCGCTTGTTCTTCTCGTCGGGCCAGTGCGTCTCGTTGTACGGCGCCGTCGGGATGCTGCCGTTCGCGACCTGCGGCAGGAAGTTGCGGGTGCCCCAGAAGTCGGACGAGAAGTTCCACTTGAGGTACTGGTCGCCGTAGAACGTGGAGCCGTCGAGCACCTTGACGTTGACCGTCACGCCCGCGGCCTTCGCCTGCTCGGCGAAGACCTTCGACATCTCGATCATGCCGACGGCGCCGTCGGTGGTCGTCAGCTCGACCGTCAGCCCCGCCTTGCCGGCCTGCTCGAGCAGCGCCTTGGCCTGCTCGATGTCCTGCTCGCGCTGGGGCAGGTCGCTGTTGTAGCAGGGGTCGAACGGCGAGTAGATGTCGTTCGCGATCCGGCCGTGGCCGGCCAGGGCCTGCTGCAGGAGCTCCTCCCGGTTGACGATCAGCCGGAAGGCCTGGCGCACGCGGACGTCGTTCCAGGGCTCCTGGTCGACGCGCATGCAGAAGGGCAGCCAGTTGCCGCCCTCCGACTCGAGGATCTTGAACGCGTCGTTGCCCTCGATCACCGGGATCTGGCCGAAGGGCACGTCGGTGATGGCGTCGAGCTGGCCGCCGAGGAGGGCGTTGACGCGCGCGGCGTCGTCCCCGAAGTTGGTGATCGTCACCGTGTCGAACGGCGGCTTCGGGTCGCCCCAGTAGTTCGCGAACCGCTCGTGGACGCTCTGCTGGCCCGGGGTGAAGCTCTTGACCGTGTACGGCCCGGTGCCGACCTGCTTGCCCTTGCGGGTGTAGCCCGCCGGGACGATGCCGTTGTAGTACGACGCGAGCTGGTCCGGGACGGTGGAGTCGGCCCGCTTCAGGTTCAGCTCGACGGTGCGCGCGTCGCGCTTCTTGACGCCGCTCGCGTCCAGCGACGCCTGGAGGCCTGCGCCGCCGAACAGGCCCTCCTCGGGCTTGAGGATCCGCTGCATCGAGTAGACGACGTCGTCGGCCGTCATCGTCTTGCCGTCGTGGAACTCGATGCCCTCGCGGATGCGGATGATCCACTTGGTCGGCGACTCGGCCGTGACCTCCTCGGCCAGCCCCTCGTTCACGATCTTGTACTCGCGGTCGTACACGAGCAGCGTCTCGAAGCCCGCGAGCAGCCGGGCCTGATCCGGCTTCGTGGTGATGTGCTGCCCGTCGATGATGTCCTTGGCGCCGCCGCCGGTCACGCCGAGGCGGAAGTTGCCGCCCTGCTTCGGGGCGGCGGCCTGCGTCGTGCCCTCGGCGGCCGACGTCCCGGCCGCACCCGTGCCGGCGCCGGTGGTCGCCGTCTCGTCCTCGCTCCCGCAGCCTGCGAGCGCGCCCGTGAGGACGACGCCGCCTGCCCCGATCAGGAAGTCGCGGCGCGAGAGGCCGCGCCGGTGGGCACTCGCTGATCGTCCGTCGAACCGGTCCGACATCCTGCCCCCTCCGTGGTGACCCTCCCCGACGGCGAGCCCGTCGGTGGCGCGATGATATCCGCCGCGTCGCTAGGACGTGCGGTGGCGCACGAGGTTAGTCAGCCGGCGTCCGCGATCACGAGCAGCACGACGGCCACCCCGAGCACGACGCCCGCCGCGGTCAGGGCGAGCAGGACGCGCCGGTCGGGATGGGCGTAGGCGCCGCGGCGCACCGCGCCCGCGACCGTCAGGTCGCGGCGGAGCCCGTAGACGATGAACGCCACGCCGAGGAGCGCGAAGCACACGCCCAGCAGCTGCGAGGGCCAGGTCGGTCCGTCCGTCAGTTCGGGCGCGATCTTGCCGAACGCGAGCGCGACCGTGAGCGACGTCAGCCCCGTGCGCCACCACGCCAGGTAGGTCCGCTCGAGCGCGAGGTACGTCCGTCGGGTGGCGTCGCCCGCCTCGTCGAAGCGGCCGCCGCCCGGCGGCCCCTCGTCGACGTTCCGGGACGCGGTCACGGCGGGATCATGCCGTGCGCGGTCTCCGGACCGCCGGTGACCCGCATACTTCGCGCTCCAGCAACGGTCGGAGGCACGGGGGCACGATGCAGCACGGCGGCACAGGGCAGGTCACGAGCGGGGTCGAGGAGGTCGTGGCCACCGCCCGGCGCTTCCGGCGCTTCGCGAGCGACGAGCTCCGGCCCGTCGCGCTCGCCTACGACGAGTCCGAGGCGTTCCCGCGGGAGCTCCTCGACCGGGCCGCGGACCTCGGTCTCACGAGCTACGACCTGCCCGCGGCCTACGGCGGCGGCGGGATCACGAGCCTGCTCGACGGCTGTCGCGTCATCGAGGAGCTGACGTGGGGCGACAGCCCGATCGCGCTCGTGATCGCCCAGGGCGGCTTCTTCGCGGGGCCGCTCCTCGACCTGGGCGACGAGGCGCAGCACCGCCGCTGGCTGCCCGACGTGTGCGGTCCTCGGCCGCCCGCGTGCGCGGTAGCGATCACGGAGCCCGACGCGGGGTCCGACGCCGCCGCGCTCG
>CADCWC010000200.1 GCA_902806305.1 uncultured Thermoleophilia bacterium
CGACGGCTGGTCGGTCATTCTCGCGAGCTCGTCGGAGGCCGAGCAGACGGAGCACTACCTCGACCTGCTCGACGCGCGCGAGCTCGCCGACGGCTGGACGACCTCGGGCGACGTGGAGTCCACGAAGCCCGAGCCCGACCTGCTCCTGGCCGCTCTCGAGAAGGCGGAGGGCGCCGAGGCCGTCCTGATCGGCGACTCCGTCTGGGACGTCGAGTCGGCCAAGCGGGCCGGTATCCCGTGCGTCTGCGTGCTGACCGGGGGCTTCTCGCGCGACGAGCTCAGGGACGCAGGCGCGGTGGAGGTCTACGGCAGCGTCGACGAGCTTCGCGAGCACCTCGACGGGCTCCCCGTCGCCTCGCGAACCTAGACCCCGACCCCCGAAGGAGGAGACGACCGTGGACGAGGACCTGGAAGGCCCGATGGCCGACACGCTGGAGGAGGCGAGCGGGGACCCGGACCGTCAGATCGGCGAGGGCGACCCCGGGCCGGCGCGCGACCGCGAGGTCAGCGGCGAGCACGGCGACGCCGGTCCCGCCGTGGCGAACCCGCTCGAGGAGCTGCGCGACGACGACCCGCTCTGAGCCGCCTGCGCGTGCGCTTCAGGCGAACCCGGAACGACGACGGGGCCCGGTCTCTCGACCGGGCCCCGTCTCGGAGGCCGTGCAGCTGTCCCGGGTGGGACAGGGTTACATCATGCCGCCCATGCCGCCCATGTCGCCGCCACCGCCGCCACCGGCCGGGGCCTTGTCGGGCATCTCGGCCACGATCGCCTCGGTGGTGAGGATGTTCTTGGCGATCGACGCGGCGTTCTGGAGCGCCGAGCGCGTGACCATGGCCGGGTCGATGATGCCCGCGCCGACCAGGTCGACGGTCTCGCCCGTGTCGACGTTCAGGCCCCAGCCGCGCTGTGCGCCCCGGACCTCGTTGACGACGACGGAGCTCTCCAGGCCGGCGTTGTAGGCCAGCTGGCGGAGCGGCTCCTCGAGCGCGCGCTTGATGATCTGCGCGCCGGTCTTCTCGTCGCCCTCGATCGAGTCGACGTCGAGGTCGGCCGCGGCGTTCAGGAGCGCCACGCCACCGCCGGGCACGATGCCCTCCTCGAGGGCGGCCCGGGTGGCCTGCAGCGCGTCCTCGACGCGGTGCTTCTTCTCCTTCATCTCGGTCTCGGTGGCTGCGCCGACCTTGACCACCGCGACGCCGCCCGACAGCTTCGCGAGCCGCTCCTGGAGCTTCTCACGGTCGAAGTCGGAGTCGGTGTTCTCGATCTCGGACTTGATCTGCTTGATCCGGCCCTTGATCGCCTCGGCATCGCCCGCGCCGTCGATCAGCGTGGTCGAGTCCTTGTCGATCACGACGCGGCGCGCGCGCCCGAGCTGGTTGACGGTCGTCGACTCGAGCTTGAGGCCCATCTCCTCGGTGATGACCTCGCCGCCCGTGAGGATGGCGATGTCCTCCAGCATCCGCTTGCGGCGGTCGCCGAAGCCGGGGGCCTTGACGGCCGCGACCGTGAACGTGCCGCGCAGCTTGTTGACGACGATGGTGGCGAGCGCCTCGCCCTCCACGTCCTCGGCCACGATCAGCAGCGGGCGGCCGGACTGGATGACCTGCTCGAGGATCGGCAGGATGTCCTTGACGGCGCCGATCTTCGAGTTGGCGATGAGGATGAACGGGTCGTCGAGGACGGCCTCCATGCGCTCGGAGTCCGTGATCATGTACGGCGACAGGTAGCCCTTGTCGAACTGCATGCCCTCGGTGAACTCGAGCTCCAGGCCGAAGGTCTGGCCCTCCTCGACGTTCACGACGCCGTCCTTGCCGACCTTGTCGATGGCGTCGGCGATCACGTCGCCGATCTCCCGGTCGCGGGCGGAGATGGTCGCCACGCGGGCGATGTCCTCCTTGCCGTTGACCTCCTTCGACTGGCCCTTGATCGACTCGACGACCTGGTCGACGGCCTTCTCGATGCCGCGCTTGATGGCCATCGGGTTCGCGCCCGACGTCACGTTGCGCAGGCCCTCGCGGACGATCGCCTGGGCGAGCACGGTCGCGGTCGTCGTGCCGTCGCCGGCCACGTCGTTCGTCGCCGTGGCGACCTCGCGGACGAGCTGCGCGCCCTGGTTCTCGAAGACGTCCTCGACCTCGATCTCACGGGCGATCGTGACGCCGTCGTTCGTGATCGTCGGCGCGCCGAACTTCTTGTCGAGGACGACGTAGCGACCCTTGGGGCCGAGCGTCACCTTGACCGCGTCGGCCAGGATGTCGACACCGCGCTTGAGCGACGCGCGGGCGTCCTCGTTGAACTTCAGTTCCTTGTGAGCCATGGGGGTGGAGCTTCTCCTCTGGTGAGCTGCAGGACGGGAAGGTCGCGAGCCGCTAGGCGGGGACGGCGGCCTTGTCGATCTTGGCCAGCACGTCGGACTCGCGGAGGATGAGGTACTCCTCGCCCTCGACCTTCACCTCGGTGCCGCCGTACTTCGAGAACACGATCTCGTCGCCGGCCTCGACGTCGAGGGGGATCAGGTCGCCGTCCTCGTACTTGCCCTTGCCGACGGCCAGGACGCGGCCGCGCTGCGGCTTCTCCTTGGCGCTGTCCGGGATCACGATGCCACTCGCGGTGGTCTGGTCCTCCTCGAGGACCTCGACGATGATGCGGTCACCAAGCGGCTTCAGGTTCATGCGGTCGACCTCCGACGGGGGGAATTCTTGTTGGCACTCAGGACGTGAGAGTGCCAACCGGGATGGTAGGCAGCCTCGCCCGGCGCGTCAAGCGGGAGCCGGCACTCGGGGACGGTGAGCGCCGGCCCGCCGCCGCGGGTCCGGTCAGCCGATAGGATCGCGGGCATGGAGACCCTGACCCGTCCCACCGGCGTGCGGTCGATGACGGCGCCCCTGCGCCGCGTGCTCGTGCGGCCGCCGCGGCCTGAGGACCTCGTCGCGTGGCGCGCGTACGGCTGGCGCTCCGAGCCCGACGCCGCCCGGATCGCCGACGAGCATGCGGCGCTCTGCGCGCTGCTCGGGGAGGCGGGCGCGGAGGTCGTGACGGCCGCGGGCGGGCCGGACGGCGACCCGGATGCGATCTACGCGTTCGACCCGGCGGTCGTCGTCGGCGACGGCGCGCTCGTGCTGCGCTCGGGCAAGCCCGGCCGTCGCGGCGAGCACGAGGCCGCGGAGGCCCATCTGGCGGCCGCCGGGATCCCGATCCGAGCGCGTCTGGAGGCGCCCGCGACGGTCGACGGCGGCGACCTCCTGCTGCTCGACGAGCGCACGCTGCTCGTCGGGCGCGGCGACCGCGCGATCGCCGCCGGCGTCGAGGCGCTGCGCGCCGCGCTGCCCGAGCTCGACGTGCGCTCCTTCGACCTGCCCCACCACCACGGGCCCGACGAGGTCCTCCACCTGCTGTCGTTCATCTCGCCGGTGGCCCCGGACCTGGCGCTCGTCTACCCGCCGCTCGTCCCGGTCGCGCTCATGGAGCTCCTCGCCGAGCGCGGCGTCGCCCTCGTCGAGGTGCCGGACGCCGAGTACGACAGCCTGGCCTGCAACGTCCTCGCGCTCGGACCGCGCCGGGTGCTCGCCGCCGCCGGGAACGACGAGACGCGCCGTCGCCTGGAGGCCGCGGGCGTCGAGGTCGTCGTCGACGCGGCGGACGAGCTGTCGAAGGGCGACGGCGGGCCGACGTGCCTCACGTGCCCGCTGCTGCGGGCGTCCTAGGCGCCCGACGGCGATGGCCGGCGATCGGCCCGGCACGGTAGAGTGAGGGGCGCCGCGGCGCCGTGCCCGGGCGCCGCGACAGGCGACCACCCTCGTCGCCGGCGACCCGCCCGGAAGGCCCGGCCGACCCGAGACGACGGAGGTCCGCCCTGTTCGCCCTGATGTTCTACTCGCCGCTCGTGGCCGACCAGCTCCGCCATCGGCGCAAGACGGTCACGATCCGCCTCGGCGACAAGACCGGCAAGTACCGCAAGGGGATGATCATCCCGGTGCTGGTCGGGCAGCGCTTCGGTCCGCGCGAGCACATCTTCGACGCCGTCATCGACAAGGTCGAGGTCAAGCCGCTCGCCGACCTGTCGCCGCGCGAGATCCAGCACGACAACTCGGAGCTGCGCCACCTGGACGAGTTCATCGAGTTCCTGCGACGCCTGTACAACCGGGACATCGACGAGGACGACGTCGCGACGGTGATCCACTTCTCCGAGATCCGTCGCTCCTGATGCGGATCGGCGTCGTCGGCCTCGGCACGATGGGCGCGCCGATGGCCCGGCACCTGGTGGAGGCGGGCCATCGCGTGACGGTCCACAACCGGACGCGACAGCGCGAGGAGCCGCTCGCCGCCCTGGGTGCCGTGCGGGCCGAGACGCCCGGCGAGGCGGCGGTGGGGGCCGACTGCGTCCTGACCTGCGTCTCGGACGGTCCCGACCTCGAGCAGGTGGCGCTCGGACCGAGCGGCATCGCCGAGACCCTGATGGCGGGCGGCGTGGTGGTCGACTGCTCGACCGTCTCGCCGACGGTGGCCCGGCGCCTCGGCGAGGCGCTCGCCGCGGCGGGCGGCGGCTTCGTCGACGCGCCGGTCTCCGGCGGCTCGGAGGGCGCCGAGCGCGGCACGCTGAGCGTCTTCTGCGGGGGCTCCGACGCGGACGTGGCGAAGGCCCGGCCGCTGCTCGACGCCTTCGCGAAGACCGTCACGCACCTCGGGCCCGTCGGGGCCGGTCAGGCCGCGAAGGCGGTCAACCAGCTGTTCCTGGCGGGCGCGTACGCGAGCCTCGGGGAGTCGCTCGTGTACGCGGAGCGGGCCGGCCTGCCGCTCGACCGGCTGGTCGAGGCCCTGGTCGGCGGTGCGGCCGACTCGTGGGTGCTCCGGAACCGCTCGGCGAACGTCATCGCCTCCCGCTACCCGCTCGGCTTCCGGACCTCCCTGCACCTGAAGGACCTGCGGATCGGGCTCGAGGAGGCGCACGCCGCGGGCCTCGAGCTGCCGGTGGCGGAGCTCGTCGCCCGGCTCGAGGAGCGGCTCGTGGAGCGTGGCTACGGCGGGGAGGACGTCTCCTCGCTCGCTCGGGTGCCGCGCGGCGAGGCCTGAGCGTCGCGATGCTCCGCCGGCTCGACCACGGCTACGAGCTGGACGACGACAAGGCCCGGATCGACCTCGCCGAGGTCCACCGCGTGCTGTCGACCGAGTGCTACTGGGCGCTCGGGCGCCCCTACGAGCTGATCGAGCGGACGGCGCGGGAGGCCGCGCGGGTCGTCGGCCTGTACCACGGCGGTCGCCAGGTCGGGTACGCGCGGGTGGTGTCCGACGGCCTGGCCGTGACGTACCTGGCCGATGTCTATGTCCACGCCGACCACCGCGGTCGCGGGCTCGGTCTCGAGCTCGTGCGGGAGGCGGTCGACAACGGCCCGCATCGCGACCTGCGCTGGAGCCTCCACACGAAGGACATGCACGGCCTCTACGCCCGGCTCGGCTTCGGACCGCCCGGCGAACGCGCGATGGAGCGCCCGCCGCGCGCCCTCGACTGACGCGCCGGCTCAGGCCGCCCGGGCCAGGCCCGTGACGAGCGTCGCGTCGACCGGGTAGGGCGTCGCGGCAGGCCGGCCGAGGTGCCAGCCCTGGCCGAGGTCGACGCCCGCGGTCTGGCAGGCGGCGAGCTCCGCCGGGGTCTCGATGCCCTCGGCCACGACGTGGATCCCGAGCTCGTGGGCGTAGTCGACGAGCGCCGTCAGCATCCGCCCGCGGGGCGGATCGCGGTCCACCCCGGCCACGAGGCCCTTGTCGAGCTTGACCACGTCAGGGCGCAGCTCGCGCAGGTAGAGGAGCGACGAGTTGCCCGAGCCGAGGTCGTCGAGCGCCACGCGGGCGCCCCGCTCGCGGTAGGCGTCGAGGATCTCGCCGAGGAACTCCAGGTCGGGGAACGCCTCCGTCTCGACGACCTCGAAGCAGACCCGGTCGAGCGCCATGCCGAGGCGTCGCGCCACTGCCCAGGTGGTCCGCAGACAGACCGACGGGTCGTAGATCGCCGTGGGCGTGAAGTTCACGTACAGCGTCTCGCCCGGCGGCAGCAGCGGCAGGCCGCGGGCCAGGGCGGTGGTGCGGGCCTGCGCGTCGAAGTGGAACAGCGCGTCGTGGTCCGCGGCGGCCTGCACGATCTCCCCGCCGCTGAGCGTGGTGCCCTCGTGCTCGCCGCGCATCAGCGCCTCGCGGCCGTGCACGGCGCCCGACCGGAGGTCGACGATCGGCTGGAAGTGCGGGAAGAGGCCGCCGTCGTTCAGCAGCGTCGGGAGCCACGGGGTGCGCGCGCGGCCCGCCATCGTGGGGGCGCGCACGGGCAGGGCCTCGGGGTCGTCGAGCGGCACGGCGTGGAGCGCGAGGCGCTCGGAGTGCGTGAGCTCCGCGAGGACCCCTTCGAGGGCCTCGCCCCAGCGCGGGCCGCGCAACTCGAGTGACCGGTCACGTCCCGGTCGGCCCATGATCTGCGCCGCGCGGGCGCGGACGTGGCGGTGCTCCGTGACGAGGCGGACGCCCTGGGTCCCCGAGCGACGCAGCGGCGTCCGGCAGTCGCAGGCGTGGCCGCACTCGGCGTCGTGGGATCGGGACATGGGGTGACTCGGCGGTCGACGGCGGGGACCGTCTCCCTATCGGCCGGAGCGGCGGGGCGCTTGACGTCCCTGCGCGCCGGGCCCGGGCTCAGCCCACCGGGTCGCGCGGCTCGGGCTTCCGCCGGATGATCGACCCGAAGAGCTCGGCCGGTCGGAGCGGCGTGCCGCAGCGCCGACAGTCGACCTGCATGACGGAGGCGATCGTCTCGCCGCAGCTCGGGCAGTCGACGAGGAGCGCCGTGCCGCAGTCGGGACACGCCTCGCCCGCGGTGAAGGCGTGCTCGAGCATGTAGCGACGCGCGAAGCCGCAGCGCGGGCACACGGCGCAGCGGTCGCCGAGGATCCGGTTCTTGCGGTCGCGCACGGGGCACAGCCTAGCCGCGGCCTCGCGCCGGACGGGCGGACGGAGGCTTGACAGCGGCGCCCGGCGGGCACAACCTACGTTGCCTATGTCCGGCACTTCCCTGGTCCTGTTCGGAGCGGTCCAGCTGCTTCTCGGTGCAGGGCTCTTCTGCGTCGTGGCGTGGCTCATGCTCGGTGACGTCGACCCCGGCGAGGAGGGCAGCGATCCCGACTCGGGCGGCGGCGGAGGGGGCGGCGGCGGACGCACGCCCCGCCCGTGGCGGCCCCGCCC
>CADCWC010000201.1 GCA_902806305.1 uncultured Thermoleophilia bacterium
GGACCGGGCGGCGTCCCAGCGTGCCGCATCGCGGCACACCTGCCTGATGACGCGTCGACCGATCGGCAGGATCAGCCGCGTCGCCTCGGCCACGGGGATGAACTCGGCCGGACTCACCAGCGTCCCGTCCGGCGTGCGCCAGCGCAGCAGGGCCTCGACGCCCGTGACCTCCCCCGAGGCGACGCCGAATATCGGCTGGTAGACGACGAACAGCTCGTCCCCCGCCAGCGCCCGCCGGAGGCCCGCCTCGGTCCGGACGCGCGCGCCCACCGCGGCCGTCATGTCGCCGGAGTAGATCCGCACCCGGTCGCCGCCTGCCGCCTTCGCCGTGTACATGGCGGCATCGGCGTCGCGCAGCAGGGCCTCGGGCTCGCCCGTGGCCTCCTCGGCGAAGGCGATGCCGACGCTCGCCTCGACGTACGCCGTGTGCCCGGGCAGCGTGACCGGCTGTCCGACCGCCTGGCGGACCCGGTCGGCGATCGCCACGGCGTCCTGGCGCGTGTGCGGCGTGTCGAGGAGGATGCCGAACTCGTCGCCGCCCAGGCGGGCCACCGTGTCGGCGGGACGGACCGCGTCGACCAGTCTCCGGCCGACCTCGCGCAGCAGGGCGTCGCCCGCGTGGTGGCCGAGCGTGTCGTTGATCGGCTTGAAGCGGTCGAGGTCGACGAAGAGCAGCGCCGGCAGGACGTCGCCGCGGGCGGCGCGGTCGAGCGCGTGCCGGATCCGGTCCAGCAGCAGCGTGCGGTTCGGGAGGCCGGTCAGCGCGTCGTGCAGCGCCCGGTGCTCGAGGAGGTTCTGGGTGCGGCGAAGCTCGCTGACGTCGCGCAGGACCTTGGCGAACCCGCGCAGCTTGCCGGCCGGGTCGCGCAGGGCCGTGACGGTCACGTGCGCGAGGTAGGTGGAGCCGTCGCGCCGGACGCGGATCCCCTCGGTCACGACACGCCCCGTGCGGCCGGCCTCCTCCAGGAGGCGTGCGGGCGTGCCCGCCGCGACGTCCTCGGGCGGGAAGAAGACCGCGAACGACCGGCCGATGATCTCCTCCGAGCGGTACCCCTTGGCTGCCTCGGCGCCGGCGTTCCAGGTCGTCACCCGCCCGACCGGATCGAGCATCACGATCGCCAGGTCCGTCACCTGGTCGACCAGCACGCGGAACCGCTCCTCGGAGCCGAGGCGCAGGCGCCACTCGGCGTCGCGCGCGTCGCGGAGCCAGCCCGCCAGGAACGCCGTCACGACGAGCGTGAGCGCGGTGACGGCGAACGGGCCGACGGCCGTCTCGGGGCTCTCCGGGCGCAGCCAGGCCGCCATGGCGACGAGCGCGGCGGCGTAGCAGACGATGGCGAAGAGCACCTGCTCGAGGGCGGCTCGCCGCCCCAGGTAGTGGTAGGAGAACAGCACGGCCCAGATGTAGACGAGCGCGTACGGGGTCCACGGCACGGCGCTGGCCAGGACGGCGAGCGAGATCAGCAGCTGCCCGAAGAACACCGAGACGCGGGCCAGGGCGAGCGACACGCGCGCGGGCCGCCACCAGACGAGGCCGGCCACCACGTAGGCCGTGGCCGAGAGGCCGACGATCACCTCGCCGAGAGCCTCGTCGGGGTGCGGCGGCAGGACGAGCCAGACGACGAACACGGTCGCGCCGGCGGCATAGAGGGCCGCGAGCACGCGACCCAACGGCCACGCCTCGCGGCGACGCTGCAGTGTGGGCCGCACCCTCGCATACAGACAGATGAGGGCGAGCGCGTCCAGTACGGCGGCCCGGAGCGCACGGTACGGTCGGACGAACAGACGTCGCAGCCGACATGGGGCGGCGGCTGGTCGGAACGGCGACCACGGATCGCGCGCGTCGCCTGGACGTGGCGAGGCAGCACGCACGCCGACGTCGCGCCATCATCCCGTCATGGCCGACGATCCCGACGCGTGGTGGCTCGACGAGCGCGCCCACGCGGGCCGCGAGCACTTCGACGAGCAGCACGCGCGACGGTACGACACCAAGATGGACGCCGAGGCCGCCGCGGAGGTCCGCCTGCTGCAGGCCTCGGGCGTCCTCACCCCCACCTCCTCGGTCGTCGACCTCGGCGCGGGGAGCGGCCAGTTCTCGCTGGCCGCGGCGCCGGTCTGCAGGCGCGTCGTCGCGGTCGACGTCTCGCCCGTCATGCTCGGGCAGCTGGTCGCGAACATCGAGCGTGCCGGGGCGCCCAACGTCGAGGCGGTCAACGCCGGCTTCCTGACCTACCGGCACACGGGTGGACCGGTCGACCTCGTCTACAGCCGCTACGCGCTCCACCACCTGCCCGACTTCTGGAAGGCGCTTGCGCTGCGCCGCGTCGCAGAGATGCTCCGCCCCGGAGGCGCCCTCCGGCTGTCGGACGTCGTCTACAGCTTCGAGCCGGCCGACGCGGAGCGCCGGATCGAGACGTGGATCACGGAGACGACGAGCACGGACGTGGAGCGCGGCTGGACGCGGGCGGAGCTCGCCGAGCACGTGCGCGACGAGCACTCGACGTTCACCTGGCTGCTCGAGCCGATGCTCGAGCGGGCCGGCTTCGACGTCGTCGAGTCGAGCTACAGCGCCTCGGGCATGTTCGCCTGGTATCTGTGCCGCAGGCGCTGAGCCGGGTCAGCGGGCGGCGAGCAGCTCCTCCAGGTCGAGCGGTCGGTCGAACGCGGACGCGTCGGCCGCCCCGTAGCGCGGCCACTCGTCGAAGGGTCGGTCCCAGGCCAGCTCGAGGTCGTTGCCGTCCGGGTCGCTCAGGTAGACCGCGAGGTGCGTGCCGTGGTCGCTCAGCTGACGCAGCGGGACGTCGGCCACGACCAGGCGACGCACCGTCCCGGCAAGGGCGGCGCGAGTGGAGAAGTTGAGGGCCACGTGGTGCAGGCCCGTGACGCCGTCGGGCTGCGGCGGACCGCCCGCGGACTTCCAGGTGTTGAAGCCGAGATGGTGGTGGTAGCCGCCCGCCGACAGGAACAGGAGGTCGCCGGTGGTCCCCCACCCCGGCACGTCGCGGGCCTCGAACACGACGTCGAAGCCCATGATGTCGACGTAGAAGGCGCGGACGCGGTCGATGTCGGCCGTCCGCAGATGGACGTGGCCGATCCGCACCGCCGGATCGATCGGGTGCGCCGCCGCCACCGCCGGCTCGTACGGACCCTGCGGCCCGCTCACGACGCCGTCCCGACGACGCGCACGGCGATGTCCCACGGGTCGCGCACGACGAAGCCCCGCGCCGCGACCTCGACGGGCACGCCGGCCGCGTCGAGGCGTCGGCGGACGACCTCGACGTCGGCGGCCGTGGGCAGCTCGACGGTCCAGTGGCGCAGGCCGACGGTGTGGGCGGGAGCGGGCCCGACGCCGCGGCCGTTCCAGACGTTGAAGGCGAGGTGATGGTGGTAGCCGCCCGCCGACACGAACGCGGCCGATCCGAGGTTCGCCTGGAGCTCGAAGCCGAGCGTGTCGCGGTAGAAGGCCAGGCCGCTCTCGACGTCACCGACGTGCAGGTGCAGGTGCCCGACACGCAGACCCTCGGCGACGCGGGCGGTCGGCGCCTCGTCGGCGACGGTGGCGAGCAGCGCGTCCAGGTCCAGCGGCGCGGGTCCGCCGTCGTAGCCGAGCCCCGCCGGCCAGCGGTCGCGCGGCCGGTCCGCGGCGAGCTCGATGCCGTTGCCGTCCGGGTCGGCGAGGTAGATCGCCTCGTGGGTGCGATGGTCCGACGCCCCCTGGACCTGCGTCTGCGTCACCGCCAGGCGGACGGCGGCGCGGGCGAGCTCCTCGCGACTCGGGTAGAGGACCGCGTAGTGGAAGAGGCCCGCGTGTCGTCCGGCCGGGCGGGCGTCGGCGTCCTCGTGCAGGACGACCACCGTCGTCATGCCGTCGCCGAGCTCGGCGACGTGGCCGTCACCGGCGCCGACGTGGAGCCCGAGCGCCCGCTCGTACCAGGCGACGGCGCGGTCGAGGTCGGCGACGGTGAGGTGGACGGCGCCGAGGCGCAGCGTCGCGGGCAGCGCCGTCCCCGTCCCGGCGGAGGCGGTGTCGATGAGGCTCATGCGGACAGGATGCGCCACGTCGGCCGCCGACGGGCCGACGGGGTCGGACGAGCGCTCTCGCCTACCGCGTGGCCGCCACGAGCGACCCGCCCGTCACGACGAGAACGGCGACGAGCACGAGCCGGCGCCCGACGAGCTCGCTGCGGCCGAGGAAGAGCACGGCGAACACGACCGTCCACATCACGCCCGTGCCCGCGAGCGGCGCGACGACCGTCACCCGCGCGCGGTCGAGCGCCTCGAAGAGCGTCAGCTGGGCCAGGGCGGCGACCGCACCGGACGCCGCGTAGGCCGTGGCCGCGGCGCCGAGCCGCGTCGCGGCGCGGCCCTGACGCGCGAGGTTCGAGGCCAGCACGATCGTCGCGCCGAGCATGATCGCCGTCGACTGCCAGAGCGGGTCGGTGTCGATGCCGTCGGCGAGGGCGCGCGCCACGTTGTCGCGGAGCCCGAAGAGCACGGCGACGCCGACCGCGAGCACCGCGCCGTACGCCCGGTACCCGTGGGGTCGGGCGGGCTCCCACGCGAGCGCGACGCCGCCCGCCACGACGAGCAGCGTCCCGACCACGAGCGGCACGCGGACGGGCTCGTCGAACGCCGCGACGGCGATCACCGCCGAGAAGAGCGGCGCCATCCCGAAGAGGATCCCGGCCCGCGAGGCCCCCGCCGCCCGCACGGCGTGCACCACTCCGAGCTGCGAGAGGCCGGGCACGACGAGCCCGATCAGCAGGAACGGCCAGAGCTCGGAGGGACCGCCCGGCTCGGCTGCGATCGCCGTCGCGGCGACGACGGCGACGAGCAGGCCGATGAGCGCGATCACCGCCGCGCCGGCGTCGACGTCCGTGACGCGGGCGAGGGCGCGACGCACGGTGACGTTGAGCGCACCGAAGCAGACGCCCGCCGCGCAGGCGAACAGGACGCCGGTCACCGCGCTGCGACCGGCGCGTCGACCTCCGGGAGGCGCACGAACCGCCGCTGCCGCCGGCCCGCGAGCGCCGGGGGCGGCGCGACGGTCACGTCCGCGCGGATCTGGTCGTCCTTCCCGGCACGGCGGCGCACGGGGGGCTCGGATCGGGCGTGACGATCCCCCACGCCCACGTCGGCCTCCGCGCGCGATGGCGGGCCGACGGCCGGGAGCGGGCGCCCGAGGACCCGACGATCGTGTCGGCGCGAGCCGTGACCATCGCGACGACTCTACCCGGCCTCGAGGCGGTCGCTTGCGGTTGTCGTCGCTCGCCCGGCCTCGCGAACCACCGTCGGGAGGCCCGTGCCGCCCGTATGCGGTGCTCCGAGGAACTTGCACCGCGGCCGTCCGGTATGCGAACGTGTGTTCGATGCCGGGGGCGACGATCCTCCACGCCGACCTCGACGCCTTCTTCGCGTCGGTCGAGCAGCGGGACGACAGGCGGCTTCGCGGCCGACCGGTCATCGTCGGCGTCGGCGTCGTGCTCGCGGCCAGTTACGAGGCGAAGGCCTACGGGATCCACTCGGCGATGGGCGGCGCACAGGCTCGTCGGCTGTGCCCGCACGCGGTCGTCGTCCGACCGCGCATGACCGCCTACGCGGAGGCCAGCCGCGCCGTGTTCGAGGTGTTCGCCGACTGGGCGCCCGTGGTCGAGGCGCTGTCCATCGACGAGGCGTTCCTCGACGTCCGCGGCATGGAGCGGAGCACGGGCTCGCCGACCTCGATCGCCGTGCGCCTGCGCGGCGACGTCCGCCGCCGGGTGGGACTCCCCGTCACCGTCGGCGTGGCGCGCACGAAGTTCCTCGCGAAGGTGGCGAGCGGGGTGGCAAAGCCGGACGGCCTGCTCGTCGTGCCGCCCGAGGACGAGATCGCGTTCCTGCACCCGCTGCCCGTGGAGCGCCTGTGGGGCGTCGGGCCGCGCACCGCCCGCAAGCTTCACGACCGCGGCGTCACGACGGTCGGCGACATCGCGCGCCTGCCCGAGGCCGCGCTCGTCGCGATGCTCGGCCGAGCCGCGGGGCGGCACCTGCACGCGCTGGCCAACCTCCGGGATCCGCGACCCGTCACGCCCGGTCGCCGTCGCCGCTCGATCGGCTCGCAGCGGGCGCTCGGACGGCGCGCCTGGACGGCCGAGGCGATCGACGCCGTCGTGGTGGCGATCGTCGACCGCATCACGCGCCGCCTCCGGGCGGCCCGTCGTCTCTGCCGGACGGTCGTGCTGCGGCTGCGGTTCGACGACTTCGAGCGCGCCACGCGGTCGCAGACGCTCCCGCACCCGACGGACCGGACGCCCGAGATCCTGACCGCGGTGCGCGAGCTGCTGGTGGCGGCCCGGCCGTCCATCGAACGACGCGGGCTGACGCTCGTCGGCGTGACGCTCGCGAACCTCGGCGACAGCCGCGCCGTCCAGCTGGTCCTGCCCTTCGAGCCCGATCGGGCCGGCGCCCTCGACGCGGTGCTCGACCAGGTCCGCGATCGTTTCGGCTCGACGGCCGTCACCCGGGCGGTGCTGCTCGGTCACGACGAGGGCGTGTCGATGCCGCTGCTTCCCGACTGATCAGGGCCCCGGGGGCGCGCCGATCGCGTCCCGCGCCGGTCCGGGCCCGGGGCGCTCGAGCAGCCCGGCGAGCGCGGCGACCGCGCCGTCGACCAGCGACCGGACGATCGCCGCGGCGTCGTGGGCGTCGTCGACGAGGCCGGCGCTCTGGCCGGCCAACATCGGCAGGAGGTCGGCCCGGCCCGCCCGTGCGGCGGCGGCCCGCACGTCGGCCACCGCCTGGCCCTGACGCGGCCAGCCGAGCGATGCGTCGGCAGCGGCGAGCGCGTCCACGACCCGGTTGCGCACCCAGCGCGCGGGCCGACCGGTGACCACGTCCGTGACGACGGTGTCCGTCTCGACCAGCGTGCGCAGCCGTGCCCGCTGCGTCTCGGAGACGCCGCTCTCGGCGGCGTGCAGGAAGCGCGTCCCGACGGACACGCCGCTCGCGCCGAGCGCGAGCGCGGCCGCGAGCGCACGACCGTCCGCCACGCCGCCTGCGGCCACGACCGGCACGTCGACCGCGTCGACCACCTGCGGGACGAGGGCGAAGGTGCCCACGAGCGGGACCGGGCCGTTCTCGGGGAGGTCGAACGTCGTCCGGTGCCCGCCGGCCTCGGCGCCCTGCGCGATGACCGCGTCCGCGCCCGCCGCGACGCTCCGCCTGGC
>CADCWC010000202.1 GCA_902806305.1 uncultured Thermoleophilia bacterium
GAACTCCGGGTTGCGCTCGAGCGCCAGGGCGCACGCGTCGACGGAGCACGGCACCTCGAGCTCGTCGAGCATCCGCGCGAGGCGCCACACGCCCACGCGACTGCCGAACTCCATGTGCGTCTCCGTGCCGAGGTCCCGGACGCTGCCCGGGATGACGGAGGAGTACTCGCCCCAGCTGTCGTTGACCTCGTCGCCGTCGAGGGTCGAGTACTCGGCGCCCTCCTCGTAGTTGAGGACGATGTTGACCGCGACGCCGGAGCCGTCGGGCCAGCGCACGTCGGGCGGGTTGGAGCCGTAGCCCACGAAGTCACGCTGCGGCCCGGGGTAGGGCCTCGTCTCGAGCAGGGACATGCGTGTCTCCTAGGCCGTGAAGCCGCCGCGGGTGACGCGCGTGACGCCGCTGACGCGGCCCGCGGAGAGTTCCTCGACGAGGTGGTTCTCGAGGGCGCCCGTGGTGCGACGGAACCGCTCGACACGGCGCTTGCCTACGTCCATGACCCTCCTTCAGCGCCAGAGCCGGAGATGACGCAGGTGCACTCCCCGTCCGTACGCGCTGTCTGATATACCATATTCCGTGCAGCGCGTGGTCGAGGCCGAGATCGCCGCCCCGCGTATCGCCGTGCTGTCCGATGCCGTCGGCTTGACCGACCTGGCGAGCGCCGTCGCGGCCATCGCGGAGGCGGGCGTGGGGAGCGTCGAGCTCACCGCGGGTCCTGGTGGCCACGTCGACGCGAGCCGACGCGACGCGGCCCGGGTGGCGGAGGCGGCCGTCGCCGGGGCAGGCCTCGTCACGTGTGGCCTCGCCGCCACGGGGGCGCTGCCGCTCGGCGCACCCGGGTTGCACGCGGTCGTCGGGCTGGCCCGCGACCTCGGCGTCCCGTTCGTCCGCGTGTTCGCGCCGTCCTACCTGGCCGCCGGGGACCTCGACGGCCAGGTGCTCGCGGCCCGGGCGGCGCTCGTGGCGCTCGTCGCTGTCGCGGGCGGCGACGTGCGGATCCTCCTCGAGCCCGCGGAAGGCACGCTCGCGCCCTCACCGGAGCTCGCCCGGCGTGTCCTGGACGGGTCGGACGAAGCCGTCGGAGTGGTCTACGACCCGGCCAACCTGATCTCCGAGGGTCATCTGCAGCCGTCACTGGCCGTGGCGGTGCTCGGCGACCTGCTCGGTCACGTCCACGTGAAGAACCGGGTCTACGAGCGGCACGACGGGGCCTGGGCGATGCGCTACGCCACGCTTGCCGACGGGCTGGTCGACTGGCCCCTGACGGTGCGCGCGCTCGACGCCGTCGGCTACGCCGGCTGGCTCTCGATCGACCACCTCTCGGACGGGCGCGTCGCGCTCGGCCGGGACGTCGAGGACCTGTGGCGCATCCTGGCCCCGCTCGACCCCCGGGCGGACCGCTCATCGCTCGGCCAAGCACCGACGGAAGGACGACCATGATCGACTGCGACGTCCACCACGTCATCGGGGACCGGGCCCAGTTCCTGGACTACATCGAACCCGGCCAACGCGCGTGGTTCGCGAGCCAGCCGACCTTCGGCCTGCCGGCGTACCCGTGGACGCACCCGGTGTCGTGGTGGCAACAGGCTGACGACTCGGAGGACGGCGCACTGCCGGCGGGCAGCACGCTCGAGCAGGTCCGGGCCGGGCTCGACGAGTACGGCACGGACATCGCGATCCTGAACGGCAACGACGCCCCGTGCCTCTCGCTGATGGCCAGTCCCTACCGGGCCGAGGCGCTCGCCAGGGCCCACAACGACTGGGTCCGCGAGTGCTGGCTCGACGAGGAGCCTCGCCTGCGCGGCTCCATCGTCTGCCCCGCGCAGGACCCGCTCCGGGCCGCGGCCGAGATCAGGCGCGTGGCGAGGGACGAGCGCTTCGTGCAGGTGCTCCTGCCGGGGGGGTCCGAGCGGCCCTACGGCGAGCCGCGCTACCTGCCGATCTTCGAGGCCGCTGCCGAGCACGGGCTCCGGGTCGCGATCCACGCGAACGGCGAGGGGATCGGGATCGCCGCTCCCGGCGGCGGGGCCGGGCCCCACACCTTCTACATCGAGTGGCACACGGTCGGCTCGTCCACGAGCACGATGGCCCATCTCGTCTCGCTCGTCTGCAACGGGGTGTTCGGTCGCTTCCCCGACCTGATGGTCGCGATGCTCGAGGGCGGCGTGGCCTGGCTGCCCGGCATCCTGTGGCGGCTCGACATGAACTGGCGCGGCATGCGAGCCGAGGTGCCGTGGGTCACAGACCCTCCCAGTGAGGTCGTCCGGCGGCACGTCCGCTTCGGGACCCAGCCACTCGAGCACACGGCGGGCCACGACGCGCTCCTGTTCGAGATGCTCGGCGCGGTCGGGGGCGAGGACCTCCTGGTGTACGCGTCGGACTTCCCGCACTGGGACCTCGACGACCCGTCGGCCACGGTCGCGCGCGTGCCGGAGTCGTGGCGCGCCAAGGTCCTGCACGACAACGCGCTCGCGCTCTACGCGCCGCGTCTCGGAGCCACGGTCCGGTGACGGCCTGGGCGGACGTCGGCTCCTGGGCGGACCTTCGCCGCCGAGGCCGCCTGATCGCGTCCCTCGACGGCCGGGAGATCGGCGTCCTCGCCCTCGACGCCGACGGCGCCGTCTGCGCCGTGCGCAACCGCTGCCCCCACCACGGCGCACCGCTCTGCCTCGGACACGTCCGCCGGCGCGAGACGAGCGCCGGGCCGGGCACGTACGCGGTCGGATCCGAGCTCGTCCTGCGTTGCCCTCGGCACGGCTGGGAGTTCGACGTGCACGACGGCCAGTGCCCTGACGACCCGGCCATGCGCGTCGCCGTCTACGACGCCGAGGTGCGCGACGGGCGCGTGCTCGTCGACCCCGTCGCCCGGCGCCGGGCACGTCCCACGGCTCCCGACGACCTCGCCGACCGCCGTCCCGCCGTCCTCGCCGAAGGAGCCCCATGTACGACCTCGTGATCAAGAACGGGCTCGTCGTCACGGCCGAGCACGAGTACGTCGCCGACGTGGCCGTCCAGGGCGAGCGCATCGCCGCGATCGGCCTCGACCTCCCGGGACGCAGAGAGCTGGACGCCGACGGGCTCTACGTCCTCCCCGGGGCGATCGACGGCCACGTCCACATGCGGACCGATCGGCGCGAGTTCATCTACGACGACACCTTCGAGACCGGGTCGACCGCCGCGGCGTTCGGCGGCGTCACCACGATGGTCGACCAGGCCCAGGTCGAGCCCGGGACGTCGCTGCGCGACGGCCTGGCCGCGCGCATGGCCGAGGCGGAGGGCCGCTCGCTGATCGACTACGGGTTCCACGTCAACCCGCGTGAGCCGGACTTCGACCAGCTGTCCGACTTCGCCGCCATCGCGGAGGGCGGGTGTCCGAGCTTCAAGTTCTTCATGGTCTACGACGGCTTCCGGGTGCCGGACGGGTACATCTTCGCGGCCATGCAGGAGGTCGCGCGGCTCGGCGGACTGGCGATCGTGCACGCGGAGAACGAGGAGATCATCGCGGAGATCCTGCGCCAGAACGTGGTCGCCGGACGGCTCGGCGGCGCCTGGAACGCGACGGCGCGCCCACCCGAGATGGAAGGTGAGGCGGTCCATCGCACGCTCGCCCTCGCGAAGGTGGCCGGCGCCCGCACGCTGATCTTCCACGTCACCGCCGCCGACGCGGTCCGGGAGCTCGGTGCGGCCCGCGGGCGCGGGCAGGACGCCCTCGGCGAGGCGTGTCTGACGTACCTCGTCCACGGGCCCGAGGCGCTGGAGGATCCGGTCAGCGGCACGGCGTTCGACTTCAGCCCGCCCCTGCGCGACGCGGGACACCGCGACGCGCTCTGGGCCGCGCTCGCCGACGGCACGATCGACATCGTCTCGACCGACCACGGACCGCGCCGGCGGCTCCGACACCCCGACGGCTCGCTGACCACCCCGCCCGGCACGAGCGGTATCGAGGTGCGCCTCGCCCTCGTGCACACGCTCGGAGTCCTCACGGGACGGCTCTCCCGCTCCCGGTGGGTCGACGTCTGCTGCACCCGGCCGGCCGACGTCTTCGGCCTGTCCGGCAAAGGGCGGCTGCAGCCGGGCCACGACGCCGACATCGTCCTGTTCGATCCGGCCCGGCGGCTGGCGCTCTCGGCCGACACCCTCCACTCGGCGATCGACTACTCGACCTACGACGGCCTGGAGGCGGTCGGCTTCCCGGTCACGACCATCGCCCGCGGCGAGATCCTCGTGCACGACGGCGAGCTGCTCGCCGAGCCGGGGCGAGGTCGCTTCGCCGCTCGCCGCTACGGCCCGATGCGCCTGCCTGCGGCGTCGTGACCGACGCGCCGGCGCCGCCCGACGGGCTGCACGTCGTCGTCATCGGCGGGCTCGGCCTCGTGGGTGCGAACGTGGTCCGCGCCGTGCTCGACGCGACCCCGGGATCGCGCGTGACGATCGTCGACGCGGCCGAACCCGACGAGCCCGCGCGGCGCTGGCTCGGGCCGTTCGGGTCGCGCGTCGCCCTCGCCCACGCCGACATCGTGGCCGTCGACGCCCTGGCGGCCGCGGTCGACGGGGAGACGGTGACGCACGTCGTGCACGGCGCGATCGTCGCCCACGTGCCCGCGTGGGAGCGCGCACGACCTCGTGACCTCATCGACGTCAACGTCGGCGGGACGGTCAACGTGCTCGAGTGGGCGCGCACCCTGCCGGGTCTGCGGCGCTTCGTCTACCTCGGGACGGGTGGCGTCTACGGGGAGCCGTCCGCCGCCAGTCCGACCGGGCCCCAGCCCGAGGAGGGGCCGCTCGACCCTCCGGAGCTGTACGCGATCTCGAAGCTCGCGGGCGAGCAGATCTGTCGCCGCTACGGGGAGCTGTTCGACGTCGACGTCCGCATCGTGCGCCTGAGCGGCGTCTTCGGTCCCCTCGAGCGCCCGACCCGCGGCCGGGCGATCATGTCGCCCCCGTGGCACCTGGCCGAGGCGATCGTCCAGGGTCGGGAGCTCCGCGTCACCGCCCGCACGCCCGCCGCGGGTGGCGACTTCCTGAGCGCGGAGGACATCGGCCGCGCCGTCACGCTCCTCCTGACCGCGGACGGCCTCCGGCACCGGGTCTACAACATCGCCGCCGGGACGTTCACGACGATCGCCGAGCTGGTCGAGGCAGCCAGTCGGGCCGGCCTGCCGGCACGCCTCCGCACGGTCGAGGGGGACGCGGACCTCGACCTCGACCCGAGCCTTCGGCTCGCCCGCTGGAACGCCTACGCCATCGACCGTCTGCGCGGAGACGTCGACTGGACGCCGCGGCCGCTCGAGGACCAGCTCGACACGTACCTCGCGTGGCGTCGGGCGTCGTAGCGGCCGGACGGCCGCGGGTCGGCGTCAACTGGATCGGCGTGTCGCTCGTGACCGCCGCCGCGGTGCTGTCCGGTCTGAGCGGCGTCCTCTCCCGGGTCCTGCTCGACCACGGCCTGAGCGCCCCCGAGCTTGCCCAGATGCGCCTGACGGTCTGCGGCGTCGTGCTCCTCGCCGTGTTCCGACACTCGGTGCTGCGGCTCCTCCGCGATCGTGCGGTGGGGCGCGCGCAGCTCGTCGCGCTGGGCGTCATCGGCATGGCGGGGCTGCAGCTCTGCTTCCTGGCCGCCCTCCGCCGGCTCGACGTCGCCCTGGCCCTGCTGCTTCTCTACCTTGCGCCCGCGATCGTCGCGGGCTGGGAGCTCGTCGTCCACCGCCGCGGGCAACGCCGGTCCGTCTGGGTCTGCATCGCGATCATGGTGCTCGGCCTGGCCGTCGCACTCGGACTCGGCCCGGACACCGTCCAGCGCGTGTCCGTGGTCGGCGTGGTGGCCGGATTCGCGGCGGCCGGCTGCTGGGCGTACTACATGGTCCACGTGGAGCGGCTCGGGCGTCGCCTGGCCGGGCCTGGCTTCCTGGCCATCTCGATCGCCGTCGGCGCGTGTGCCCTGGCCGTCGTCGCGCCCGTTTGGGCGGTGCCCTGGGGCCTCCTCGACGATCAGGTCGCGGTCAGCGGTCGGCCGGCGCCCGTCCTCCTGGTGCTGGCCGGGGTCGTCGTGCTGGGTACGCTCGCGCCGTTCATGCTCTTCCTGCAGGGCCTCAGACGGATCGGCGCGGGGCCGACCTCGATGCTTTCGACGCTCGAGCCGGTCGCGGCGGCCGGCGGGGCCTGGCTCCTGCTCGACCAGCGGCTCACGGCGCTGCAGCTGGTCGGCGGGCTCATGGTCGTCCTGGCGGCCGCCGCCGCGCAGCGTCCGACGGCCGGACCAGCGTCAGCAGCGGGCGGCCAGGAAGGCGTGGAGCTCGGCCGCCGTGTGGGGTGAGACGGCGTCCGGCGGTGCGACGTGCACCGCGGCCAGCGCCTGCTCGAGCCCGGCGCCCTCGCCGACGAGGACGACGTCGTAGCCGTGACGGACGAACTCCTCGACGTGCTCGGCGACCTGCTCGAGCAGCGGCGCGGCCACCGCCTCCGGAAACCACGCGGCAGGCAGCTGGATGACGCCCCAGCCGCCGTGCTCGAGGACGGCCATCGCGTCGAGGCCCCCGACGGTCGGGTTGACCAGCTCGTCCGCGACGACCGCCACGCGCCGCCCGCGCTCGTCACCGTCCACGGCCGGCGCCCAGGAAGCTGACCAGCCCGGCGTGCTCGACCGCCGGATCGTGGTCGGGCAGCTGATGGCCGATACCCGTGGCGCGCGGCGCCCGGACGCCCCGCTCGGCGAGCTCGGCGCGCAGCTCCTCCAGGAAGATGCCCTGACCGGGCGCGAGCTCCTCGGTGCCCTCCGGCCAGGCCGGACGTCCGCCGCGACGGGGATCGGAGCTCGTCACGTGGACGCCCATCGACGGGCTTCCCTCGAGGCCGACGAGCACCACCTCGTCGCCACGGGCCAGGTACGCCTGGATGGCCCCGGCGACGGCCGCCGCCTGACGGCGGCAGTGCCGGCGATAGGCCAGCGTGTCGAGCTGCTCGCGCACCGCCCAGAACCGGTGGAGGCCGGTGAACGTCAGCTCCGGGCACGGCATCTGCTCGATGCGCCAGCCGTGCCGGCGCAGGACGGCGACGAGCGGCGAGTAGACGCCGGGGCAGCGGGCACCGCCGTCGGTCTTGGCGTTCTGGTTCAGCAGGCAGTGAGCCACGAACGCGACGCCGGGCATGGACGGAGGCTAGCAGCCGTCGCCTCGCGGGATCGACCGGGATATGAAGCTCGA
>CADCWC010000203.1 GCA_902806305.1 uncultured Thermoleophilia bacterium
GTCGACACCGTGATCGCGCGCATCGGCGCCGCCCGGGTCCCGTCGGGCGGCATCACGGCGGCCGACCTGAGCGCGGCGCCGCCGCCCGCGTCCTCCTTCGCGGCCGTCGGCGGCCCGTCCGGGCACGCGGCGTCCGCACCCCCGACGGACAACGGGGCGCCCCCCGCGCCGGGACGTCGGCTGCTGGCCTCGCCGGCCGCTCGTCGTCGCGCGGCCGACCTGGGCCTGGACCTGCGCGCCGTGACGGGGCGCGGACCGGGTGGCCGGATCGTCGTCGACGACGTGGAGGAGCATGCCGCCGCGGCCGACCCGCGCGTCGCCGCCGACGTCGTCGAGCCGCCGGTGCCGGTGCCCGCCGTGGCGACGGCCGCTCCGGTCGGGAGAGGCCGCGAGGCTGCGGACCTGCGCCCCGCGGTCGTGGCGGCGCTCGTGCGTGGCTGGCAGACGATCCCGCACGTCAACATCGGTGGGGAGCTCGACGCCGAGGGGCTGGTGGCCGCCCGCGCGGCGGCGACCTCGACGCCGCGCGTGTCCTACACCGACCTGCTGCTGCTGGCGCTGGCCCGGGCCCTCGGCGACGTGCCCGAGCTGGCGGCGACCGTCGACGAGGACGGTCGTCCCACGCGCGCCGGGCGGCTCGACCTGAGCCTGGCGGTGGCCACGCCCGGCGGCGTCGTGGCGCCGCGGATCGTGGACGTCCCGGCGCTCGGCCTCTCCGGCGTCGCCCGTGAGCGCGAGCGCCTGGTGGACGCCGCGCGCGGCGGACGGCTCGAGCGGCGCGACCTGGCCCCGGGCTGCTGCACCCTCTCGAACCTGGGCTCCTACCCGGTCGACTTCTTCACCCCCGTGCTCAGCGGCCCCGGCGCCTGCACCGTGGCCACGGGGCGGATCGCGGAGCGCGTCGTGGCGAGTGACGGGTTGATCGGCGTCCGGCCCCGCATCTGGGCGAACGTCTGCATCGACCATCGCGCGGCCGACGGCGAGGCGGGCGGTCGCCTGCTGCAGGCGCTCGAGCGGCGCATCCGCGACCTTCCCCGCACCATCTGACAGGAGTGACCCTCGTGACGGACACCCACACCCTGCCGGTGCTGCTCGAGCTGAGCGTGCCGGGTTCGCGCCCGACCGACGTGGACGACGACGAGCTCCGGCGCCGCTACCACGAGATGGCGCGGATCCGGGCGATCGAGGAGGAGGTCGTCGACGCCTTCGCCAAGGGGCTGATCCCCGGCTCGACGCACCCGAGCATCGGGCAGGAGGCCATTCCCGTCGGGACGATCGCCGTGCTCCGGCCCGACGACCAGGTCCTCGCCACCTACCGCGGGCATGGCGAGGCGCTCGCCAAGGGCATGGACCCGGTGGCCATGATGGCGGAGCTCATGACCCGGGAGACCGGCGTCTGCAAGGGCAAGGGCGGCTCGATGCACCTGTCGGAGCCGAGCATCGGCCTCGTGTCGACGAACGCCATCGTCGCCGGGCACATCCCGATGGCGGGCGGCGTGGCGCTCGCCGCGCAGCGGCGCGGGCGGGGGCAGGTGGTGGCCTGCTACTTCGGCGACGGCGCCGCCTGCGAGGGCGAGTTCTTCGAGACGCTGAACATGGCCCAGCTCTGGCGGCTGCCGCTCGTCTTCGTCTGCGCGAACAACGGCTTCGCGATCAGCGTCCCGACGCGGCTGAGCCAGGCCACGCCCGACATCGCCGACCGGGCCACGGGCTTCGGGATGGCGAACGAGATCGTCGACGGCAACGACGTGACCGCGGTGGCGGCGGCGATGGGCCGGGCCGTGGAGCGGGCGCGGGCCGGCGAGGGCCCCACGCTGATCGAGTGCAAGACCGTGCGCTGGGAGCGGCACTCGGCCTTCAGCGCGGGCGGCAACGACCCCGCCGAGGCCCGGCGGCGCCGCGAGGCCGTCGACCCGCTGCAGCGCTACCGTCGGGCCCTGGTGGCCTGGGGTGTGGCCGACGACGCGGCGCTCGACGCGGTCGACGAGGAGGTCCGCGTCCTGGCGGCCGAGGTCCGGGCCGAGGCCGAGCGGGCCCCGGCGCCGGGACCCCAGTCGATCTGGGAGGACGTGTTCGCGCCCGGCCCTCCCCGCTGAGCCGGGCGACCTACAGGCGGAAGATGCGCTCCGCGTTGCCGGACCAGAGAGCCGTCCGCTCGTCGGCGGTGTACTGCCCGATGATCTCCCAGTACGCGTCCAGCACGTCGCCGTAGGACGAGCGCATGCGGTCGACCGGCCAGTTCGTGCCGAAGAAGGCCCGGTCCGTCCCGAAGGCCTCGATGGCCGCCTCCACCCACGGTCGGAACGAGGCGACCGTCCAGTCGGGGTCGAGCATGCCGAGGCCCGAGATCTTGATCACCGTGTTCGGCGCCTGGGCGGCACCCTCGAGCTCCTTCCGCCAGAACGCGAAGTACTCGTCGTCGCGCGCCCGGGGGAAGCCGGTGTGGTCGATGCAGAGCGTGACGTCCGGCGTCTTCTCGGCGAGGGCCCGCGCCTTCGCGTACGTCTCGGGCATCGAGTCGAGGCAGCACACGAGGTCGTGCTTCGCGAGCAGCGCGTAGCCGCGCTGCCAGGCCGGGTCGACGAGGTAGTCGCCCGGCCCGAAGTCACGGATGCCGCGGAGGTTCGGCGAGGCCTCGACGTGCCGCTCCAAGATCGAGCCCGCGTCGTCCGCGGCAAGCGGGGCCTCGGCCACGATGCCGTGCGGGACCCCCCAGCGCCCGAACGCCTCCTGGAGCCAGATCGTCTCGTCGACGGGATCCGCCGAGCCGAGCGCCGCCTGGACGTGCACCACCTTGCCCACGTTCTGGAAGCGCGTCTCGGCGAGAAAGTCCTCGGCCGTGTAGCGCTGCGACTGCAGGGCGCCGATGTCGCCCAGGATCGGATGCACCCAGCCTGCCTCGAGCCAGACCCAGGTCAACGTCTCGTGCCGGAGGTCGTGGAAGTGGACGTGCGTGTCGACGAACGGCGGTCGGTCGCTCATACGGCTCCCTCGTGGTCGTGGTCTCTCGCGGCCGCGGCCGCTCAGCCGACGCCCGGCATCCCGAACGAGCCGGCGTCCGGCAGCGGCTCCGCACCGTGCGCCTCCGAGCCGAACACGGCCGGCTTCGTGCGGCCCGCCCGCTCGTAGAGCTCGGCCGGCACGGCGGTCGGGTCCTTGAAGATCTGCCACTGGCAGCGCTGGCGCCGTCCGGGGTCCGGATCCGTGTCCGGGTAGACCGGCGGGTCGACCACGCGGACGGGGTAGCCGAAGCGGTCCATCGGCATCAGCTCCATCAGGACGATGCAGTGGGCGCAGTAGAGGCACACGCCCGGCGTCCCGTGGTTCCAGTCCTGCGGCTCCTCGGAGACCGGCCAGCCGTACGGCGGCTCCATGCGCGGCGGCGTTCCCTCGACCCAGTCGCCCCGGACCGTCCGCTGACCGGAGCCGCAGGGGTCGAAGCGCAGGATGTAGCGGTCGTCCGTCTCGACGAGCTCCATGTCGCCCGTCCGCTCCGGGCCGACGAGATGCCCGCGCATGGCCTCGATCGCGACGTAGAGCAGCGTCTCGAGCGCCTCGTCCCAGGGATGCTTGTCGATGTCGAACTTCTCGTACCGCCAGGCGAACAGCGGCAGGAGCACGACGTCGTACATCGGCCGGATGTGGTCCTCGCCGAGCCGCGTCTTGACCGCCGCCATCAGGCCGTAGGTGTGGTCGACGTCCCGGTCGTGGGTCTGGCGCCACACCTCCTTGGCCTCGTCCATCGAGCGTCGGGCGGTCGTCGCGTCCCCGGCGCGGGCCGCGTGGACGACGTCCTCGACGAGCGACGTGAAGCGCGCCCAGTGGGCGTCCGAGTCGAAGGGGGAGCCGTCGGGCAGGCGGCTCGCCTCCGCGATCTGCTCCTCGATCGCGGCGAGATCGTCCTCCGACACGCCGTTCGTCGCGAGGTACCCGGCGATGTCGCGGATCCACTGCCGGTACAGCACCCAGCAGACCTTCGCCTCGTCGACGAAGTACTCGGCGAGCTCGGCGGCCTCGTCCCACGCGCCCCCGTCGAGCGCCGCATGGATCCGCCGGTACGTCGAGACCGTCTGGTCCTGCCAGTCGCCCACCCGGACGCGCCGCCCGATCACGTCGGAGAACCCGATCGCGGCGCTCACCCCGCGTGACCCGCGGGTCGACCTCGGAGGCTCTCGGCCTCGTGTGCCCGTCTTCCCACCACGACCCTCCCCGTCTGCCGCTCGGCCGGAAGCGTTTCCAGCGCGAGCACGCTACCATCCCGTCCCGCGCCTCGCAATCCGGCGCTGCACGGTGTCCGAGAGGCCCGAGGTGGAGGCTGGAACGTCGTGACCGCGGCGGTGCTCGGGCTCGTCGCCGCCGTCCTCTCGGCGCTCGGGGCCGTGCGGACCAAGGGTCTCGTCGGGGAGCTCCCCGCGCGGCAGCTGATCGGGCCGCTGTTCCTCCTGAACGCCGTCCTGGTCGTGCCCGGCGCGCTCCTCGACCCGTGGGTGCTGGACGGCCGCGTCCTCGTGCTGCACGTCGCCTCGATCGCCTGCATGGCCCTCTCCACGCTCGCCGTCTTCACGCTGTTCCAGCACGGCTCGGCCTCGGCCACGACGACCGCCGTGGCCATCAGCCCGATCCCGGCCATGGTGGCGGCGGCGCTCCTCCTGGACGAGCACCCCGAACCGCTTCGCGTGGCGGCCGCGGGCGTCGTCGTGGTCGCGGTGCTCGCCGCGCTGCCGGGGAGCTTCGCGACCCTGGCGCGCGGCCCGGCCGTCGTGGCCGTGGCGGGTGCGGCCGTCGGCAACGGCGTCCTGACGGTCCTCTCGGCGGAGCTGGTCGCGGCGGGCGCCGGGACCTTCGAGATCTACCTCGTCCGGACCCTCGCCTGCGGCCTCGTGTTCGCCGCGCTCGTGCCGCCCCGCGACATCCCGTGGCGCCGCCTGCCCGCGCTCGGAGGCCGCGCCCTGCTCGTCTCCGGCCACTTCCTGGCCATCCTGTTCGCCGTGCGGCACGGCAGCCCGGTCGTGGTCCAGACGATGGTGGCCACCGCACCGCTCGTGGCCCTGGGGATCGAGCACGCGGCCGGGAGCGACCGGGCCGGACCGCGGGCGCTCGTGTGCGGCACCCTGGCCCTGGTCGGCGTCGCAGCGGTCGTCGCGGGCTGAGAACCGGTTAGGAATCAGGTCGGTCCCGGCCGTGCCGGATCGTCCTCCGCACCGCGGCGACTCGCCCTCAATCCAGAACCGGCTCTGGGACCCGTTCCCACGGCGGCCGTTCAGTGGATGAGGAAGCCCCCGTTGACGTCGAGGACGGCGCCCGTCACGTACGAGGCGTGATCGGAGCAGAGGAACGCGACGCAGGCGGCGACGTCGTCGGGCTCGCCGAGACGCCCGACCGGCACGCGCGCGGCCAGGTCCGGCATGGCGTCCACCATCGGCGTCCGGATCAGCGCCGGCGCCACCGCGTTCGCCGTGATCCCGTCGGCCACGTACTCCTGGGCGATCGCCTTCGTGAGAGCCATCAGCCCGCCCTTGCTGGCCGCGTACGCGGCGCAGGCCTTGGAGCCGCCCGTGATGCCGGCCGAGCTGCCGATCGCCACCACGCGGCCGTGGCCGCGCGCCTGCATGCCCGGGAGCACCCGGCGGGCACAGAGGTAGGCGCCGTCGAGGTTCACGGCCTGCGTCCGTCGCCACGAGTCGAGCGTCACGTCGGCGAACGGCTCGATCACGAAGACGCCCGCGTTCAGCACCAGGACGTCGACGGGACCGAGGCGCGCCTCGACCTCGTCGAGCGCCGCGCGGACGCCCGCCTCGTCCGTCACGTCCGCCTCCACGCCGACGACGCCCGGCACCTCGGGCCGCGCGACGTCGAGCGCCGCGACGTGCGCGCCCTGGGCGTGCAGCGTCTCCGCGATCCGCCGGCCGATCCCGCGGGCGGCTCCGGTGACGACCGCGACGCGGCCGTCGAAGCCCTGGAGCCGCATGGCGGTCGCGTCGTGCACGTCTCTCCTGCCTGCGGTGGGGCGGTGGAACGGTTTCCAGGCTACCCCCTCGGAGCCCGGCGGGCAAGCACGACCGCGTCGCGGCCGCGACGGCCTCCTGACCACGTTTTCAGACGATGACGTTACGGCGTTGACGAGGTGGGCACAGAGCGATGTCCACCGCCCGACGACTCGAAGGACCGTCCATGCCCCGCCCCCGCACCGCGATCGTCGCCGCCGCCTCGGCGCTCGCGCTGATGCCCGCCACGGCCTCCGCCCATCACGCCACGATGTCGGCGCTCGACCGCCACTTCGCGAAGGCCGCCGGCCAGTCGAACCTCTTCGAGATCCAGGGCGCCCGCACCGCCCTGGCGAAGTCCGAGTCGCCGGCGGTCCGGCAGGTCGCGACGCGGATCCTCCGCGACCACACCCACGCCCAGGCGATGCTCCGGCCGGTGGCCGCGGACCTCCACGTCCGGCTGCCGCGGAGCCCGAACCCGCTCCAGAAGTGGACGCTGGCCCGGACCGCGCGCCTGGACGGCGCCGCCTTCGACGTCGCGTTCCTGCGGCTGCAGGAGGCGGGCCACCGCACCGCCATCTCGCTGTTCGGCGAGGAGGCCCGGGAGGGGCAGAACCCGGACGCCCGCAGCTACGCGGTCACCCATCTGCCCGCCCTCCGCGCCCATCTCGTGCTGACCCGCCGGACGCTGAAGTCGCTGTGAACGCCGTCCGACCCACGAGCCATCCTTCCCGGAGGAGCTAGCTGCATGCCGAGAGTCCGAGCCGACATGGAGGGCGCGTTCGTCGCGCTGTGGGGCGTGGTCAGCCCCGGCAGCGGCGCGCCGCTCGTCGAGCTGCCCGGTTGGTGGTCGCGGCGCGGCGCCCAGGAGGAGGCGCGCCTCGTCGCGGCCGAGTCGGGGCTCGGGCTCGACGCGGAGGCGGGGCCGCTCGAGCTCCGGCGGCTGCGGCTCGCCCGCTGATCTAGCCCGTTCCCGGGGCGTCGTCGGCCAGGCGTTCGACGGCGTCCCGGGCGGTGGCCAGGCGGCGCTCCGCCTCCTCGAGCTGCGTGCGAGTGTCCTCCACGGCCGCGGTAGCCGCCTCGAGGCTGTGTTGCGCGTCGCGCCACGCGCGTTCGGCCGCCGCCGTCAGGCGGCGCTGCACCTCGAGCTCCGCGTCGGCCGCCCGGGCGGCTCCGCGC
>CADCWC010000204.1 GCA_902806305.1 uncultured Thermoleophilia bacterium
CCGCCCATGCCTGAGGACACCGCCACGAATCCCCTGCGCGTGCTCTGGGAGGCGGGACACGACGCGGTGGGCACGTGGTGCGGCCTCCCGACGGTCGCCGCCGCGGAGGTCCTCGCCCGGTCGGGGTTCGAGTGGGTCTGCGTGGACTGGCAGCACGGGCTGTTCGGGGCCGAGAGCCTGGCGCCGCTCGTCACGGCCGTCTCGTCCGGCGGCGCGGCGCCGGTCGTCCGCGTGCCGCTGAACGAACCGTGGATGATCCAGAAGGCGCTCGACCTGGGCGCGTTCGGGGTGATGGTGCCGCTCGTCGACGACCGAGCCGATGCGGAGCGGGCGGTGGCCGCCTGCCGGTATCCGCCCGTGGGCGTGCGCAGCTACGGGCCTGTCCAGGCCTCGCCGCTCGTCGGCGTCGAGCCGGAGGCGGCGAACCGCGAGGTCGTCTGCATGGTGCAGATCGAGACGCGTCAGGCGCTCGACCGGGTCGCCGAGATCGCCGCCACCCCCGGCGTCGACGCGCTGTTCGTCGGACCGGCCGATCTCGCCCTCTCGCTCGGCGTGCCGCTGGGGTCGCCCGAGGTCGATGCGAGGCTCGGCGCGGTGCTCGACGCGGCCCGCGAGGCCGGGATCCCGGTCGGCCGCCACCTCGACACGCCCGCCCAGGCGCGGGCCGCCTTCGAGGCCGGGTTCGCCTTCGTGGCGCTCGGGTCCGATCTCGAGTTCCTCGCCGCGGCCGCCGTGGAGACGGCCACGGCCTCCCGTCGCCGGCCCGCGTCCGCGCGTCCCTCCGGCGATGCGGCCGCGGCTCGGATCCTCGTCTCGGCCGCGCCGCCCGACGTCGCCGCGGAGGCGCCGTGACGCCGGCCGAGACGCCGACGGGGACGCCTGTCCGTGGCTGAGCGCCGGGTGGCGCCCGCGGCCCTCGAGGCCTACACCGCCGCGATCCTCGTCGGGCTGGGCGCCCGGGCCGCCGACGCGTCGCGCGTCGCGACCGCGCTCGTCGACGCCGATCGCGTGGGACACCGCTCGCACGGCGTCCGGCAGCTGCCGTACTACGCCGGCCAGATCGCCCGGGGCGAGATCGTCCTCGACGCCGAGCCGGAGATCGTCAGTGACCAGGGTCGCTTCGTCGTCGTGGACGGACGTCGCGGCTTCGGCCACGTCGTCGCCGACGTGACGGCCCGCCTGGCCGCCGACCGCGCGGCCGAGCACCGCGTGGCCGTGGTCGCCGTGCGCAACGCCAATCACGTCGGGCGGCTCGGCGAGTACACGGAGCTCGCGGCCGGACGCGGGCAGATCGCCCTGCTCCTGGCGAACTTCCAGGGCTCGAGCCAGCAGCTTGCCCCGTTCGGGGGCATCGACCGCCGCCTGACGAACAACCCCGTCTCGGTCGCGGTGCCGGGACCGGACCACCCGATCGCGCTCGACATGGCGCTGAGCGTCGTGGCCGAGAGCCGCATCTTCCACGCGGCCGAGCGCGGCGAGCCGGTCCCCGAGGGGTGGATCCTCGACGGCGACGGCCACCCGACCACCCGGCCCGAGGACTATCTGGCCGGCGGCACGCTCGTCCCCGTCGGCGGGGCGACGGGCGGCTACAAGGGATACGGGCTGATCGTCGTCGTGGAGCTCATCGTGGCGATGCTGAGCGGCGGGGGACTCTGCGGCCCTGGCGACGCGCCGTTCTCGAACGCCTACGTCCTCGTCTGCATCGACCCGGGACCGGAGCACCTCCGGCAGGCGGAGGTGGCCGAGTTCGTGGCCTGGGTGAAGAGCTCGCGGCTCGCCCCCGGCTCGAGCGAGATCGTGCTGCCGGGGGAGCTCGAGGCTCGCCGGCGCACGGCGGCGGCGGACGCGGTCACCCTCGACGAGGTCACGGTCGAGGCGCTCGCGGACCTCGCGCGGTCGGCGGGCGTCGAGCCCGCCGCGTTCGACGGATCCGAGCGCCTCGGATCCTGACCTCGGCCGGCGTCAGGCCGACGCGGCGGCCGTCCCCTTCGGGCGTTGCCACGGGCGGCGCACGCCGAACACGGGGGCGGGCGGCACCGCGCTCCGCCAGATCTCGGCGGTGACGGGCGGCGGCGTCGCCAGGAGGTCGTCGCGCCCGCGCTCGCGGAGGCTCGCGGCGTAGTGCGGCTGGATCCGTCCGGCCACCATGAAGACGGCGGCCAGGGCGGGTGGCGGTCCGACGAGCGCCAGCCGGTCCTCCTCGGCCAGGCGGCTGAGCTCGATCGGTCCGAGCTGGTCGAGCAGCACCTGGTGCAGGTCGTCGGCCACGAACGCCGCCACGGCTCCCGGTGCGGGGGCCGGGCCGTCGACGACGACCCGCGCCGCCAGGTCGACGTGGACCGTGACGTCCGGGTCGGAGACGCGGAGCTCGAGGACCGCGGGCGCCTCGAGTGCCGCCGCCTGCGCGGCGACCGCTGCGCCGTCCGGCGAGGACAGGAAGCGCCGCAGGAACGCGAGCAGCTCCTCGCGGAGGTCGTCGGCGTCGCGGAAGACGCTCACGACGACGATCCGCCGCCGTTCGGCGTCCCGTTGCCGCCGGCCCGGAAGGCCGCGGGTCGCCCGTGGCCGTCGGCGTGCCCGTTCCCGTTCGGGGAGCCGGCTCCGCGGCGGCCGTGCTGCTCCTCCCAGTGCTCCAGGTGCGGCCGCATCTGCGAGGTCAGCAGCTGGTGGAAGTGGTGGAGGCACATCTCCTCGTCGGCGTTGTAGCGCCCCTGTCGGTACACGGACGACCGCATGCCCTTCTGCGCGTGCTCGCAGATCTCGTAGTCCTCGGTGTTGATCAGGTGGCCGAAGTTCACGATGGCGGCCTGGAGGATCTTGTCCTCGAAGCTGCGCGCCTCGGGCAGCCACCACGTGAAGGTCGACTCCGTGACCTCCGGGCTGATCGGTCGCACGCGGAACACCATCAGCCCGTCCGGGGTGAAGTTGATCGTCGTCAGGGGGAAGACGAAGTGGAAGTAGTAGCCGACGCGCTCGTCGTCGTCGAGACCGGGCATCGGCGGCTTCATGCGGCGGAACTCCTGCGCGCCGCCCAGGATGCCCGCAACCCGGGAGCCGGGCCCGCGCGGGTGCGGCTCGGCGCCGTACTGCTGGTTCGAGTAGCGGCCGAGCGCGTAGGTGTAGATCGACGGATGGAGCCCCTGGGCGAGCCCGGGGTGGATGAAGGGGATGTGGTAGCCCTCCATGTAGTTGTCGACGTACATCTTCCAGTTGCACTGGATCTCCCAGCTGCGCCCGCCCGCGAACCGCAGGTCGTCGAGCCGGTAGTTCGCGGCGCGCGGCGTGACGTCGGCGAGCCACTCCTCGAGCGGCGGCGCCGTGTCCTCGAGCGTCACCCACACCGTCGGCCCCCAGGTGTCGACCCGGAACTCCGGCAGGCGCATGGCCGCCGGGTCGAAGTCCGGTGTCCCCTCCATGCCGCGGGCCCGCCGGACGCGTCCGTCGAGCTCGAAGGTCCAGCCGTGGTAGGGGCACTGGAACGCCTTGCGCTGCCCACAGCCGACGGCCACCGGCCCGGCTCGGTGCAGGCACACGTTCGAGAGCGCGCGCAGCACGCCGTCCTGGCCACGCGACACGAGCACGGTCTCGTTCGCGACCTCGCAGGTGAAGTACATGCCGGGCTCGGCGACCTGGTCGGCCCGACCGACGTAGACCCAGACCTCGCGGAACAGCGTCCGCTGTTCGAGCTCGAAGAGCTCGGGAGACGTGTACCAGTCGTTCGGCAACGTCCCCGACCGTCCGACGCCGTTGTCCTCCCAGACCGACACGGGGCCAAGCATGGTCGTCACGCGGTCCTCCTGATGGCCGATGGGACGTGGATCGTCCCGCCTGCGATACGTAGAGTCAAGCACGTCCGTCGGCGGATCGCGTAGCGAGCGCGCCTCCCAGGCACGCGATCGAGGCTTCGGCTCCCGTACGGCGGCGGATCGGAGCGAGCGATTGACCGTCCCGAGCGGCGCCCGTATCATCCGGCGGCTCCCTGGAGGGCCGACCCGGCCCACGGCGACCGTCACGCGCGCTCGCCGCCGCCGGGGTCACACGGGGAGGTCGGGATGACGGAGGGTCGTGGCGGCACGCGCGCGGCGCTGGTCGTCGGCGGCGGGACCGGCATCGGCGCCGCGGTCGCACAGCGCCTGGCCCGCGAGGGCTACGGCGTCGGCCTCGTCGGCCGGCGCCGGGAGCCGCTCGAGGTGACGGCCGCGCGGCTCCGGGAGGACGGCGCCGAGGTGGTGACCGTGACGGCGGACGCCGGCCGGGCGGAGGACGCGGGGCGAGCGGTGGACGAGACCGTGGCGGCCTTCGGTGGCCTCGACGTCCTGGTCTACAACGCCGGGATCACGGGATCGGGCTCCGTCCTCACGGAGACGCCGGAGCGGTGGGCCGCCGTGCTCGAGACGAACCTGACGGGCGCGTTCCTCGTCACGCGGGCGGCGATGCCGTCGCTGATCGAGCGCCGGGGCGCCCTGGTCACCATCGCCTCCACGTCCGCGTACCACGCGAGCACGGGGACGGTCGCCTACTGCGCCTCCAAGGCCGGACTGCTGATGCTGACGCGCTGCGTTGCGCTCGACTCCGGGCCGCAGGGCCTCCGGGCGAACTGCGTGTGTCCGGGCTGGGTTCGGACGCCGATGGCCGACACCTCGATGGACGGGCTCGCGGGCCGGCGCGGCGTCAGCCGCGACGAGGCCTACGCCGTCGCGAACGCGCCGGTGCCGCTCGGACGACCCGCCACGCCCGAGGAGATCGCCGAGGTGGTCGTCTTCGCGGGCGGCAGCGGCGCGTCGTACCTGACCGGGGCGGTGATCCCCGTGGACGGCGGCGGCGGCGCGATCGACGTCTCGACCGTCGCCTTCTCGGAGGCGGGCTGGGCCTGAGGGGCGCCGGCGCCGCCGCGCGCGGTCCGGCGGTCGGGCGCCGGGCTATCGTTGCGCTCATGGCGGCGAAGGGCCAGGCCCCGGGCGACGGTGGGTCGGCGCGCGCCGACGGGGTGGGCGCACTGCTCGACGAGCTCGACAGCGGCATCGTGCGCGCCCTGCAGGAGGACGGGCGACGGCCGTACCGGCAGATCGCCCGCGCGCTCGGCGTCTCCGAGGGGACGGTCCGCGGGCGGGCGCGGCGCCTCATGGCCTCCGGCGCCCTGCGCGTCATCGCGGTCGCCGACCCCTTCCAGCTCGGCTACCGGGTGCTGGCGTTCGTGCTCCTGCGCGTCACGCCGGGCGAGCAGGCGCGCGTCATCGAGACGCTCGGGTCGTGGGACGAGGTCACCTACGTGAGCGCGTGTGCGGGCCGGATCGACGTCTACATCCAGGTCGTGTGCCGTGACGCCGACCACCTCTGGGACCTGCTCTCGGCGCGGATCCCCGGCATCGGTGGCGTGCTCGAGACGGAGACGTTCATGGAGCTGAAGATGCACAAGATGTCCTACGTCTACCCGGCCGTCCGGGCGGGCGGCGACCTTCCCGTCTGACCCGAGGCGCCACGGGTGGGGCGGGACGAACCCCCACGCTCGGCTCGGAGGTCACGGGAGCAGGCGGCGGACGCCGTCCGGGCCCGCGAGGAACGCCTCGACGGCCCGGCCCAGGAAGAGGCCGTGCTCGACCACGCCCGCCACGTCGTGGATGGCCCGCCCGAGCTCCTCGGGGTCGTCGATCCGGTCGAAGCGACAGTCGAGGATGTGGTTGCCCTCGTCCGTGACGAACGGCGACCCGTCGGCGCTCCGGCGCAGCGTCGGCCGCGCTCCGAGCGCCTCCAGGCCGAGCGCGCAGACCCGCTCGGCGAAGACGATCACCTCGACCGGGACGGGAGCCCGCACGCCGAGCCGGTCGACCTCCTTCGTGTGGTCGGCCACCACCACGAAGCGCTCGGCCGCCGAGGCGACGACCTTCTCGCGGAGCAGGGCGCCGCCGAGCCCCTTGACGAGCGCCAGGCCGGGCGCGACCTCGTCGGCCCCGTCGAGGGCCACGGCCAGGCGCGGGTGCTCGTCGAGGGTGGTCAGCGGGACGTCGAGGCCGCGGGCGAGCGCGGCGGTGCGTTCGGACGTCGGGACGCCGACGACCTCCCGGAGGACGCCCGAGCCGAGCAGCCGGCCGATCTCGCGGACGACGTGGTTCGCCGTCGAGCCGCTGCCGAGGCCGATGACGGTGCCGCTCCGGACGTGCGCCGCGACGGCGGCCACGGCGGCCTCGTGCTTCCGGTCGTCGAGCGGGTCGGCGTCGGCCACGGTGCGACGCTATACCCGGTCGTCGCCGTCCCACGCGGCCGCGAACTGCCGCGCCGTCCGGGGCGAGGGCCCGTGCCCCGTCCGGGCGAAGCGGAGGGCCGCCGCGTCGACCCCCTCCGGCAGGTGGCCGACCCGTGTCGCCACGAGCCGGCGGGCGATCGCCAGGTACGCGTCCTGGTCGGGTCGCCCGAACCGCACGCGCCGGCCGAAGCGCTCGACGAGCGCGCCCTTCTCGAGCCGCGCCTCGGCCTCGTCGAGCGCGTCGGCCCGCTCCGAGTAGGTGTCGTGCGTCAGCCGGAGCCGGTTCGACGTGACCCAGACGAGGACGTTCTCGGGTCGGCGGACGACGCCGCCCTCGAGCGCGGCGCGGAGCGCGCGGTCGGTGCGCCCGTCGTCGTCGAACACGAGGTCGTCGAGGAAGAGCAGGCAGCGTGGTCCCGGGTCGCCGACGTGGTGGAAGACGTCGGCCAGGTGGTCGACGTCGCCGCGGTCGAGCTGGACCAGTCGCAGGCCCTCGCCGGCGTGGGCGGCCGCCGCGGCCCGCACGGTGGCCGACTTGCCCGTCCCGGGCGGACCGTAGAGCAGGGCGTCGTTCGGTCGGCTCCCGGCCAGGAAGCGCCGCAGGTCCGCGAGCAACGGCGCCCGCACCGCCTCGCCGCCCTCGAGGTCGTCGAGCCGGATCGGGTCCGGGTCGGGCACGCCGACGAGCCCTCGTCCGGCCTCGATCCGCAGCACGCGGTGCATCGCGAGCGCGCCCGACCCCTCGGCGCGGTGGAACGCGACCAGGTCGTCGACGAGCCGGTCCCACCTCCCTCCGCCCGCGAGCAGGGCGCGCAGCTCGCGGGCGGCGGGCGGCCGGTCGCCCTCGAGCGGCCGCCCCTGCTCCGGGAGCGCGTCGGCCAGCCCGAGCGGTGCGAGGCGCGCAGGCCAGTCGGCGT
>CADCWC010000205.1 GCA_902806305.1 uncultured Thermoleophilia bacterium
GACGTAGTGGCCTGGGAGCTCGGTCGCGCCGGCCGGGGTCGCCCCCGCCAGCGCCGCCGCGGTGACGACGGCGGCCAGCACGCGCCTCACGACGCGACCCGGGCGGTCGTGAGCTGGGCGTCGGGCAGGTCCCAGAAACCGCTGGGCGTGAACCGGCGGCTGGCAGCATGCGCGCGGATGGTCCGCTCGCAGGCCTCGGGCGGCGTCGGCCGGCCGAGGAAGAAGCCCTGGGCGTAGTCGCAGCCCAACTCGACGAGCCGGTCGCGGGCCTCGCTCGTCTCGACCCCCTCCGCGGTGACGTCAAGCGCCAGGTTGCGGCCGAGCCCGATCGTCGAGCGGACGATCGCCGCGTTGTTGCTGTTCGTCTCCATGTCGATCACGAAGGACTTGTCCACCTTGATCTCGTCCGCGGGCAGCTGCTGAAGCTGCGCGAGCGAGGAGTAGCCCGTGCCGAAGTCGTCGATCGCCACCCGCACGCCGATGCTCCGCAGCTGCTGGAGCACGTCGCGAGCGCGCCCGAAGTCCGCCACGATCTTGGTCTCGGTGACCTCGACCTGCAGCGCACCGGCCGGGAGGTCCTGCTCGGCGAGCAGCTCCTGGATCTGCGCCGGCAGGCCCCGGTCGAGGAGGCTCCGCGTGGAGAGGTTGACGGCGACGCGGAGGTCGAGACCGCCGTCGCGCCACGCCCGGCACTGGGCCAGCGCGGCGCGCAGCACCCACTTGGTGAGCGGCTTGATGAGGTTGCTCTGCTCGGCGAGCGGGATGAAGCCGTCGGGGCCGATGAGACCGAGCTGCGGGTGCTGCCAGCGCACCAGCGCCTCGACGCCGTCGGCGTGGTCGGCTCCCAGCGCGAGCTTGGGCTGGTAGTGCAGGACGAGCTCGTCGCGCTCGATGCCGCGCCGCAGCTCGGCGGCGAGCGCGAGGCGGTCGAAGCCCTCGGACTCGTCATGCCCCGAATAGCACTCGCAACGGGTGCGCGTGTCCTTGGCACGGTAGAGCGCGAGGTCGGCGTGCTTGAGCAGCGCGTGACGGTCGCGCCCGTGGCCGGGATACGCGGCGACGCCGATGCTCGCGCGGACGTCGAGCGAGAAGGACTCGACCTCGACCGGCTGCTCGAGGCGCTCGAGGATCCGGTGGGCGACGTCCATCCCGGCGGCGGCGTCGGCGCCCGGAAGCAGGATCGCGAACTCGTCGCCTCCGAGGCGCGCGACCATCGCCTCGGTCGGAGCGACCTCCTCGAGCCTCCGGCCGACGCAGCGCAGCAGCTCGTCGCCGAGGTGATGCCCGAGCGAGTCGTTGACGGCCTTGAAGTCGTCCAGATCGGCAAGAAGGACGGCGAAGCGGCCGGCGTCCCCGCCGCTGCCCTCGATGAGCTCCTCGAGGCGCCCGTAGAAGAGCTCGCGGTTCGGGAGGTTCGTCAGGTTGTCGTGCAGCGCCCGGTGATGGTTGATGACCGCTTGGCGGCCACCGAAGAAGATCGCGAGAACGGGGAGGAACAGCAGCGGCACGAGCAGGGAGTCCACCTCGGCGCAGGCGACGATGACCGGCGCGAGCGCGAGCTGGAAGCCGGAGGTCCACACGTGGAAGCCGAGGTCCCCGCGCAGGTAGGGCCCGAGCGGTCGCCGCGTGAGGATCGCCGCGCCGACGCCCGCCAGCACGTGGTTGACGGCGAACAAGGCGGCCCCCGCGAGCGCGATCGCCGGAATGGCGCCGTCCACCGCCGGAGCGGCCGTCGTGCCGGTGAGCGCGTGGAGCACCACCGCCGCCGCGCCGATCGAGACGATGTACTGCGAGGCGTTGAAGACGACCTTCACGGGAGCCAGGCGCGCGGCGCCGTCGGCGACCAGCGAGGCCGTCGCGTACAGCACCATCGCCGGCAGCGGCCCGAAGGCGAGCAGGACTGCAAAGGCGAATGCCGTCGAGACGGTGATCTCGTCGAACCACTGGCCGCGCGCGAGCCGGACGGGAAGCAGCTCACCGAGCAGGCACATCCCGGCCAGCGTCCAGAAGAGCCCGTCGCCCGCCCACGCGTGCTCCTCGCCGAGGAGCGCCGCGCCCAGGAGTGCCACGATCCCCGCGGCGAGCACAACGGCGGTGTACAACACGTACGCCCCGGGCCGCCGGGTACGGGGCGGGATCGCGGAAGCGGCGGCGATGGCGACTGCAGGCACGACGGTGGCTCCCGTCAGCCGTTCTTGCGGCCGTCGCCCTTGAACTTCTGGGTCTTCTCGACGACCTCGACCTCGTTGGGCCTGCCCCCCGCGGCGGCGTCGCTCGCCATAGGCCCGCAGGCGAGGAGGACGAAGCCGGACAGCACCGCGGCGAGGACGCGCCGGACGGTGCGGGGCGAATGGCTGAGCGTTTGGGCCATGTGCGTCATCTCCGGGGTCTCAGGACGGCCGTGCGAAACCCGTATCGTACGCTTCCGCCGGCGACTTGAGGAATTTTTCGGCCTGGTGCCTCAAGCCGCGTGACGCGCCTCGCTCACGCGCGCCCTCGACGCTCGGCCTCCGGCGGCGACTTCGCGGCGCCCTGCCGCGCGCCTCCGGCGGGCGAGGCGCCCTCCCACTGCGAGACGAGAGCCGGGCTAACGCCGCAGATACGCGCGACCTCGGGCGGATACGCGCGACCTCGGGCAGCGACGTGTCCGTCCCGTGATGATGTCATTCATCCCGTCGTCACCTGGCCTGGCCCGATCGCTCGTGAGCAGGTGAGTGATGCCCGCCGACGGCGGCGCGGTTGGAAACGGCTGCGCACGCGCTCAAGCGCACGGTTGAGCCGTCTCGGCGATGGGCCGTGTAGGGATCGAACCTACGACCTTGGGATTAAGAGTCCCCTGCTCTACCAGCTGAGCTAACGGCCCGTCGGGCGCCAGTTTACGCGAGCCTGAGCGGGCCGGAGCCGGGGCCGTGGCGGTGCAGTCCGAGGTCGTCGAGCGCGGCGTCGCGCGTGTCGTACAGCGCGAAGGCGGCGTCGAGCCCCGATGCCTGGACGACGCGACGGACCGTGGCCGTCGCCGGGGCGACGACGGCGACCACGCCGCCCCGGGGCCGGAGCACGATGGCGGCGTCGTAGAGCGCCGACAGGCCGCCGGAGTCCGAGACGTGCGCGTCGGTCAGGTCGGCGACGATCCGGTCGACGGGGCTCCCCGCGGCGGCGGCCATGGCGGTGCGCAGCTCCTCGCCCTCCCGCATCCCGACCCCGCCGGTGACGGTGACGAGGATCGCGCGGTCGCCGAGTCCGACGACGCGGACCTCCATCGCGTCAGTCGGCGGCGGTCGACGTCCCGGCTGCCCCGGTGCCGGTCGGCGCCGTGGTCGTCGGCGCCGGCGTCGGCGTCGGCGGGGCGGCCTGGGCCTTCAGCTGCTTCACGGTCTCCTTCACCTGCTCCGAGACCGGGTCGCCCGGGAACAGCTTGAGGAACTTCTCGAAGGCCGTGATGGCCGTCTCCGTGTCGCCGCCCGACGCCGCCACGCTGCCGAGCGTGAAGAGCGCGTTGCCGTCGTTCGGCTTGGCGTCGGCGACCTTCTTGTAGGCGGCCACGGCCTTCGTGGTCGCCTCCTGCAGCGCCTCCTGGAAGGGCGCGGCCTTGGCGTAGATGGCGTTCGCCCGCTCGCTCACGATCTCCGAGCGGGCCTTCGTGAAGGGGTCTGCGTTCGCGCCGCCGCCCGGGATGACGAGCGCGTCCGTGGAGCCGCCCGAGGTCACCTGCTGCGCCTCGGCGTAGAGCCGCTGGATCTGGCTCTGGGCGTCACCGGCCTGCACGGCGTAGGCCTCGCCGAGCCGTTCCTGGATCGCGATGTCGCCCGGCTTCAGCTTCGCGGCCTGCGCGAAGGCCTTCGCGGCCTCCTCGTGATTGCGCGTGGCGGCCACGGCGTTCTCGGGCGCGAGGGCGGCGTACGCCTCACCGAGCGCCAGCCACGCAGCAGCGTCGTCCGGCTTCGCCTTCGTCGCCGCCTGCGCCTGCGTGATCCGCTCCGACGTGGGCGACGTGGGCGTCGTCACGCCCGCGTTCGACTCGCGGTTCTGCAGGTAGTCGAGCAGGTTCGGCGCGCTGTTCGTGGCCCCGACGCCCGAGAGCACCGTCGAGGCGGCGAAGACCAGCACGAGCCCGAGGAACACCCACTTGCCCGACTTGCGGATGCGCTCGTTGAAGAGCGGCGGATCGACCGCGGCGGCGGCATCGCGCCCGGCGCGGCCGCGCGGGTGGCGACCGCTGCCGCCCTGGCTTTTCCGTGAGTGTGGCGTGCTCATGTCGTCTCGTCCTCGCGCGCGTCGATCATGGCCGCGCGGCCGCTGCCGGCCCGGTCGAGGGCCTCGCGGATCCGTTGACCGTCCCTCTCCTTACGGTAGCGCACGGTGCCGTTCGTGACCGTCAACGCGACCGCCTCCGGGCTGCCGCCGTAGACGACCGCGGCGGCCGGATCCTCGACCGGCCAGTACGTCGTGGCCCCGAGCGACACCACGGTGAGATCGGCCCGGAGGCCCGGCACGAGCGCGCCGACCTGACCGTCGAGCCCGATCGCCCGGGCGGCCTCGGCGGCGGCCAGGCGCAGCGCCTCCTCGGCGCTCAGCGCGCCGGCGTCGGCCTCACGCGCGCGCGCCGCGAAGACGGCCGCGCGCAGCTCGGCGAAGTGGTCCAGGTCGACCGCGGAGCTCGGGCTGTCGGACCCGAGCCCCACCGGGACGCCGGCCTCCCGAAGCGCCCGGAGCGGCGCGAGGCCGCAGCCGAGCTGCGCGTTCGAGCGCGGACAGTGCGCCACGGCGGCGCCGGACGCGGCGAGGGTCTCGATCTCGGCCGGACCGATGGCGACGGCGTGGATCGCGACGGTGCCCGGCCCGAGGACGCCGTCGCGGGCCAGCCGGGTCACGGGATGCTCACCGAGCCGCTCCAGGGCGGGAAGCGCGTCGGCGATCGGCCCGGTCCCGGCGCGCAGCGCCTCGACCTCGGCCGCCGCCTCGGCCACGTGGGTGGCGACGGGGAGGTCTCGCCCACGGGCCAGGGCCATCAGGGCGCGGTAGACGTGCGGGGCGACGGTGTACGGGGCGTGCGGTGAGATCCCGAGCCGGGTCAGGGCGCCCGCCTCCGGCGTCAGGGCGTCGAGTCGCTCGGCGACCCCGAGGGCGACGCCCGCGGCGTCGGCCGCCGCTCCCACCCCGAAGGCCTCGAGGTAGACGATCGCGCGCAGGCCGACCTCACGGACGGCCGCCACCGTGGCGCCCGCGAACGAGCAGTCGGCGACGGTCGTGACGCCCGACCGCAGCGAGAGCAGCGCACCGAGCAGGGCGCCGTCGTGCGTCTGCTCCGGGCTCAGACGCGCCTTGCGCCGGATGTGGTCGGACAGCCACGGCGCGAACGGCAGCCCGTCGCCGAAGCCGCCGTACGTCGTGTACTCGAGGTGCGAGTGGGCGTTGACGAATCCCGGCAGGATCGCCGCCCGCCCGTGCTCCTCGACGGGCGCCCCGGCCGCCGCCGCCAGGATCTCCCGCCGCGGCCCGACGGCCGCGATCCGCTCGCCGTCGATCAGCACCGCGCCGTCACGGACCGGCGCTGCGGCGACCGGGAGCACCCAGTCGGCCGCGTGGACCGAGATCACGTCTCGGGGTCGGGCTCCGCCTCCGCCGCCCTCCGCGCCGCCAGCCGCGAGAGCACGACGGAGATCTCGTACAGGACGAGCAGCGGCAGCAGGATCAGGATCATCGTGCTGGGGTCGCCGCCCGGCAGCAGCGCCGCGATGACGGCCGAGATGAGCACGGCGTACTTGCGGTTCCGGGCCAGGAAGTGGTGGTCGATGATGCCGATCCGGGTCAGCATCAGGATGGCCGCGGGCACCTCGAAGATCACGCCCATCGCGACCATCAGCTTCGCCACGAACGGGTAGTAGCGCGCGGCCTGCAGCTGGTTGTCGTACCGCTCGGCGTCGAAGTCCTGGAGGAATCCGATGGCGGCCGGCACGATCACGAAGTAGCCGAACGCCGTCCCGGCCACGAACAGCGCCGGCACGAAGACGAGCGCCGGCCAGAGTGAGCCCTGATGCTCCTCCTGGAAGGCCGGGATGACGAAGGCGTAGAGCTGGTAGAAGACGATCGGCAGCGCGATGATGAACGACGAGTAGAGCGAGACCGACAGCGCGATCTGGAACGCCTCGCCGACCCCGAGGGTGCTCGTCTGCTCACCGACGCTGGACGGCAGCTGCTCGTCCATGAGGTCGAGGATCCAGTCGTGCTGCCAGAACGAGAAGGCGAACGCCGCGACCAGCGCGACGACCGAGACGATCAGTCGCTGACGAAGCTCGTCGAGGTGGTCGACAACGGACGCCTCCTCCTCGAACTGCATGCGGCGCAGCTTCGGACGGGGGACCGCCACGCGGGGTCCTGGCATGACGCTTCTCGCCGGTGCGCGGAGGCTCTACCGACGGTCGTCGGCGTCGCGCAGGTCGTCCGTCACCGCGCCGACCTCGACCGGAGGAGCGGTCTGCGTTGACACCGGGACGGGCGCGGCGGGGGAGATGGTCGCCGTCGCCGTCCGCTTGCTCTCCTCCTCGGCGCGCCGGTCATCCTCGTCGGCACCGGTCAGGCCGGCCTTGAAGTCGCGCATCCCGCGGCCCAGGCCGCGGCCGAGCTCCGGCAGGCGCTTGGGTCCGAAGACGATCAGCGCGATCGCCAGGACGATGATGATTTCCATGGGGCCAAGCTGTGGCATGTGCTCGCGAACCTCCTGGTCTACAGGCGATAACCGTACCACGCTCCGGGCCGGGCCCGGTCGGCGGCGACCTCGTCGGACGCGCCCGTGACGGTCTGTGTGACCCTGATACGCTCGCCCGTGGTGAGAGGTTCAGCGCAACGGCCCCGGAGCCGGCCCTGAGCGCCCGCAGGCCTGCCTCGCCCGACCGGCCCGGCCCGACGACGGCGCTCGCCGCCGCCGCGCTCCGCCCGCTGCCCGTGGCCCTGCTCGTCATCGTCGTCGTGGCGCTTCTCACCGTGCCGTGGGCCGCCGCGGCCGTGCTCCCCGTGTGGGCGCTCGTGGTCGCGGCCGACACCGTCGAGCGTCGCCGGGCCCTGCCGACCGCCGCCACGGGCGAGCGGCTCGCGGAGCCGCCGCGGCCGGCCGTGGCCCCGGCGCTCGCCGCCCGGGTGGAGCGC
>CADCWC010000206.1 GCA_902806305.1 uncultured Thermoleophilia bacterium
CGCGGCGCCTCCGCCCGGGTCGGTGTCGTCCCCGCCCGTCCCACAGCCGCCGAGCGCCGCCGCGAGCAGGATGGCGGGCAGCATGGCGACGCAACGGCGGAGGCGGGGCGTGGAACGGTGGGCAGGCGGGACGCGGTGACGCATGACGGCTCCGGAGGAGGGCGGATCGGACGGTGCCGATCCGACGGCCCCCCGGAGCGATGGGTTCCCCGACCCCCTCCGAGAAGGAGCACCCCCATGCCAGACACGCTGCCGGGCGTGTCCGCCCCCGGCTCACCTTCTGACGCCGACCGCCCCGCCCGCGGCACGGGCGGCCGGGTCGCGGGAGGCGGTCGACCCGAAGGTCCGCGATGATGGCGCCGTGCTCGTCCCCACGCTTCCGTTCCCGCGATGACGCCGGCGCGGCCCGTGACTGCCATGCGGCGGGAGATCGACGAGCAGCCGGAGGCCGTCGCCGAGACGCTCGACGCGCTCGGGCCGGTCGTCGAGCGGTTGGCGCGCGTCGTGCGGGCGCGGGACGTGGGCACGGTCCTCCTGCTCGCCCGTGGCACGTCGGACCACGCGGCCGTCTACGCGCGTTACCTGTTCGAGGCGCGCTGCGGCCTCGTGGCCGGGCTGGCCGCGCCGTCGCTCTGGACCGCCTACCGGCCGCGGCTCGACCTGTCCCGCACGCTGGTGCTGGCCGTGTCGCAGTCGGGCCGCACGCCGGAGATCGTCTCGGCCCTCGAGCACGCGCGCGCGTGTGGCGCGCTCACCGCGGCGCTCACGAACGGCGCGGACTCGCCGCTCGCCGCGACGGCGGATCACGCGCTGGTCACGGAGGCCGGCGTCGAGCGCTCGGTGGCCGCGACGAAGACCTTCACGACGGCGCTCGCCGCTGTCGCCGCGCTGGCCGGTGCGTTGGGCGCGGAAGCCTGCCGGTCAGAGGCCCTGGAGGCGCTTCCGGAGGCGATGCGCCGGACCCTCGACCTGGCCGCGCCGACCGTCGGGGACATGGCACACAAGCTGATCGATGCTCAGGCGGCCGTCTGCGTGGCCCGCGGAATGGCGCTCAGCGTGGCCCTCGAGGCGGCGTTGAAGCTCAAGGAGACGACCGGCGTCTGGGCCGAGGGCTACTCGGCGGCGGACCTCCGACACGGCCCGACCGCGGCCGCCCGCGGCCTGCCGGCCGTGGTCCTGCACGGCGGCGGGCCGCTGGCGGACGACGTGCGGGCCGTGCAGGAGGAGCTCGAGGCGGCCGGGTCCGACGTCCTGGCCGTCGGCGTCGACCGAGACCTGCCCGTCGTCGGCGGCGTGGCGGAGGAGCTCGCGCCGCTCATCCTCGCGCTGCCACCGCAGCTGCTCGCCGAGCGCCTCGCCCGGCTCCGCGGCCGGGACCCCGACCGGCCGCCCGGGCTCGGGAAGGTCACGCTGACGTACTGAGCGCCGTGCTCGCCCGCGCGCCGACGTCCGCGGCCCGGGACGTCCGGGACGTGGACGCCCGAGCTACCTCCCTCCGGACGAGGACGCCTCCGCGAGACTGCGCGACATGACCGACTGCCTCTTCTGCCGCATCGCCCGCGGCGAGATCCCGGCCCGGACGGTGCGTGAGGACGAGCGGACCGTCGCCTTCCTGGACATCGCGCCCGCGACGCGCGGCCACCTGCTCGTCATCCCGCGCGCCCACGCGGCCGACCTCACGGAGATCCCGCCGGACGACCTGGCCGCGTGCGCCCTCGCGGCGCAGGATCTCGCCCGACGGGTGCTCGGCCGCCTGGGGGCCGACGGGGTCAACCTGATCCAGTCGAACCGCGCCGCAGCATGGCAGTCGGTGTTCCACTTCCACGTGCACGTGATCCCGCGCTACGTCGGCGACGGGCTGCAGGCCCCGTGGCGGAACGTGGGGACGACCGACGCCGAGGCGGCCGAGCTCGTGCGTCTCCTGTCCTGAGCGAGGTTTCCCGGCCCGTCGGCCGGCGATACCGGGCGCGTGGCCCGTCGCCCCTCGACCATGCCGGCCCCGAAGGCCGGCGACCGCGACGCGGACGGCTTCCGCCCCGCCGTGGTGATCGGCGTCGGGTTCGGCATGTTCGCCGACGGCATCGTGTTCCACCAGGTGATCCAGTGGCACCGGCTGATCTCGAGCACCGCCTACGTCGACGACATGGTCGGGAGTCTCCGCGCGGCCGACCTCGCCGACGGACTCTTCCACCTGGCCGCGCTGCTCGTCACGGTGGCGGGCGTCGCGCTGCTCTGGCGGGCCCAGGAGCGCAGCGTCCGACGCCGGCCGTGGGGCGAGCTCGTGGGGGGCGTGCTGGTCGGCGCCGGCGCCTTCAACATCTTCGACGGGGTGGTCAACCACCTGCTCCTCGACCTTCACCACCTCCACGAGGAGACGTACGAGCTCAGCTCGGACCTCGTCTACATCGCCGTCAGCGTCGTGCTCGTCGGGGTCGGCGTGCTCCTGCACCGCCGGCGGGGGGCGGCGTGGGCCGAGGCCGGCCGGCGCGACCGCCCGGCGCGCTGACCGCGGCTCGAACGCTGCCGGGGCTCACCGCCGGCCCTCCCTCCACTCGCGCGCGAGCACCGCGTAGACGAGCAGCGTGGTCCACTCGCCCTTGAACCAGTCGGCCTCCAGGAAGGTCGCCTCGCGCCGGAAGCCGAGGCGCTCGAGCAGGCGCTGCACCGGTCGGTTGCGGTCGTCGGCGGAGGCGAACACGCGGTGGAGCCCCTGCACCTCGAAGAGGTCGGACACGGCGGCCCCGAGCGCCTCGGTGGCGAGACCCCGCCCCTGCGCGGCCCGGGCGAACGTCACGCCCACCTCGGCCGTCGCCGGCTGGTCGGCGAGGAGGCGCACGGCGCAGTCGCCGTGGAGGGTCCCCGTGACCCGGTCGACGGCAGCGACCTGCCGCCACGCCCCTGGTTCCGGCTCGGCGTCCCCGTCGACCGGTCCGCCGAGGATCCGCTCGGCGTCTACGGCCGTGTACGGCGTGTCCCAGGACTGGTAACGGGCGATGTCAGGATCGCTCCGGTAGGCGGCGAAGGCCGGCAGGTCCTCACGCCGGAGCGGGCGCAGGAGCAGGCGCTCGGTGACGATCGGTCGCATGGCCGGAGCGTACGACGGCCGGCACGCCCCGGACCCGGCCGACCGCTCGGTCACGCCACGCGGGCCGCCGGGTGGCTACTCCTGGAGGTCGTGGTCCCGTTCGGCCGGCCGCCCCGGCTCGGCGTCGCCGCCCTTGATGCCGTCGTCGGGGTCGACGACCGGTCCGGACGTCGTCATGTTCGAGACGGTGCCGCCGCCGGCGACGTTCAGCTTGTCCGGGTCGACGGTCGGCTCACCGAAGCTCGACTGGCTGTCCTTGCCGCCGCCGTCGTCGTCGCCGCCACCGAGCAGATCCTTGAGTCCCACGGTGGTCCTCCTCGTCGGTCCGGGACGCGGATGCGCCCCTCTCACCCTCCCCGTCGCGCGGGCAGGCCGAAACGCCGGACCCGGCTACTCCCACTCGATCGTGCCCGGTGGCTTCGACGAGATGTCGAGCACCACACGGTTCACGTTCGGGACCTCGTTGATGATCCGGCTCGAGATGACCTCGAGCAGGTCGTACGGCAGCCGCGCCCAGTCGGCGGTCATCGCGTCCTCCGACGTCACGGCCCGGATGACCACCGGGTAGGCGTACGTCCGCGAGTCGCCCATCACCCCGACCGAGCGGACGGCGGGCAGGACGGCGAAGCTCTGCCAGAGCTTGCGGTACCAGCCGGCCTTGCGGATCTCGTCCTGGAGCACGGCGTCGGCGTGGCGGACCGCCTCGAGCCGCTCCTCCGTGACCTCGCCGATGATCCGGATGGCCAGACCGGGGCCCGGGAACGGCTGCCGCCAGACCATGCGCTCCGGCAGGCCGAGCTCGATGCCGACGCGCCGCACCTCGTCCTTGAACAGCAGGCGCAGCGGCTCGACGAGCTCGAAGTCGATGTCCTCCGGCAGGCCGCCGACGTTGTGGTGCGACTTGATCTTGGCCGCGGTCCGCGACCCCGACTCGATCACGTCCGAGTAGAGCGTGCCCTGGACGAGGTAGCGGATGCCGTCGAGCTTGACGGCCTCCTCCTCGAAGACGCGGATGAACGTCTCGCCGATCCGCCTGCGCTTCTCCTCCGGGTCGGTCACGCCCTCGAGCAGTGACAGGAACCGCTCCTGGGCCTGGACGTGGACGAGCGGCACCTCGAAGTGCCCGGCGAACGTCTCCACGACCTGCTCGGCCTCGCCGGCGCGCAGGAAGCCGTGGTCGACGAACACGCAGGTCAGCTGGTCGCCGACCGCGCGGTGCACGAGCAGCGCGGCGACGGCCGAGTCGACGCCGCCCGAGAGCGCGCAGAGCACGCGGGCGGAGCCCACCTGGGCGCGGATGCGCGCGACCTGCTCCTCGATCACCTGCGTCGCCGTCCAGGTCGCGGGCGCGTCGACGACGCCGAACAGGAAGTTCTTGAGGACGTCCGCGCCGTAGGGCGTGTGGGCGACCTCGGGGTGGAACTGGACCGCGTGGATGCCACGCTCGGCGGCCTCCATGGCGGCGACCGGGGCGCCGGGGGAGGACCCGGTGATGCGGAAGCCGTCCGGCGGCCGGACGACCGAGTCGTTGTGGCTCATCCAGCACGTCTGGTCGGCCGGCGTGTCGGAGAAGAGCAGCGACCCCTCCGCCGTCTCGAGCGCCGTCTTCCCGAACTCCGCCCGACCGGTGCGGGCCACCTCGCCCCCGAGCGCCAGCGTCAGCGCCTGCATCCCGTAGCAGATGCCGAGCACGGGGACGCCGAGCTCGAGCAGCGCCGGATCGAGCGCGGGCGCGCCCGGCTCGTAGACCGAGGCCGGACCGCCGGACAGGATCAGCGCCCGCGGGTCGCGGGCCCGGAGCTCGTCGACCGGCGTGTCGTGGGGCAGGAGCTCCGAGAACACCCGGCATTCACGGACACGCCGGGCGATCAGCTGCGCGTACTGGGCGCCGAAGTCGACGACGAGCACCGGCCGGTCGTCGACGTCGTCCCCGACCTCGAGCGGGTCGGGGACGTCGACCAGCGCGGGTGCGTCCGTCACCGGCTCATCCCGACGCTCTGCTCGCGCTGCAGCCGCTTGCCCTCCGTCTGCAGCGCGGGGGCGAACATGATCTCCGCCTTCTGGAACTCGTGGATCGTCTCGTAGCCGGTCGTGGCCATCGACGTCCGGAGCGCGCCCATCAGGTTGAACGTGCCGTCGTTCTCCCGCGCCGGCCCGAGGACGATCTCCTCCAGCGTGGCGACCTGCTCCGTGCGCACCCGGGTGCCGCGCGGCAGCGAGGGGTGGAACGTCGCCATGCCCCAGTGGTAGCCACGCCCCGGGGCCTCGACGGCACGGGCGAGCGGGGAGCCGATCATGACGGCGTCGGCTCCGCAGGCCACGGCCTTCGCGATGTCGCCGCCGGTGCGCATGCCGCCGTCGGCGATCACGTTGCAGTACCGCCCCGACTCGATCAGGTTCTGCACGCGGGCGGCCGCCGCGTCCGCGATCGCGGTGGCCTGCGGCACGCCGACCCCGAGGACGCCCCGCGTCGTGCAGGCTGCGCCCGGCCCGACGCCGACGAGCACGCCCGCGGCGCCCGTGCGCATGAGGTGCAGCGCGGTCGAGTAGCTCGCGCAGCCGCCGACGATGCACGGGATGCCGACGCCCGCGATGAACTCCTTCAGGTTCAGCGGCTCGACCACGCTCGAGACGTGCTCGGCCGAGACCACGGTGCCCTGGATGACGAGCACGTCGAGCCCGGCGTCGACGACCGTCCGCCAGTGCTCGCGGACCCGTTGCGGCGTGAGCGACGCCGCCGCAGGCACGCCGGCGGCCTTGATCTCGCGCACGCGGGCCGCCATCAGCTCGGGGTCGAGCGGCCGGGCGTAGATGCGCTGCATCACCGAGGTCGCCTCGCGCGGGTCGGCGGCGGCGATCTCCTCCAGCCGGGCGTCGGCGTCCTCGTAGCGACCCCACAACCCCTCCAGGTTGAGGACGCCGATGCCGCCGAGGCGCCCGAGCGCGATCGCCGTGGCGGGCGACACGACGCCGTCCATGGCCGAGGCCAGGAGCGGCAGCTCGATCAGGTGGTCACCGAGCTTCCAGCCGATGTCCACGTCCTCCGCATCGCGTGTCCGTCGCGACGGCACGATCGCGATGTCGTCGAACCCGTAGGCGCGGCGGGCCTTCTTCCCCCGCCCGATCTCAATCTCCACAAGCGGCCCTCTCGCCGGTCTTTTCGACAGACTAGCGACGGGGGTCCCGGACCGGGAAGGACTCGGGGGCGCGACGCCGAAGCATCGGCGCTCGTCAGGCGGCGCGACTCCCGGCGAGCTCGGTCACCCGGGTGAGCGCGGCGTAGCGCATGGCGTCGCGCGGGTCGAGGCGACCGGCGCCGACGGTGCGCGTGTTGGCCGTCCCGCACCCCGCGCCCTGCCGCAGGCACTCCTCGACAGGCTTCCCGCGGGCGCGCCCGGCCAGGAAGCCCGCCAGGAACGCGTCGCCCGAGCCGACCGTCGCGACCGCCTCGAGCACGTCGACCTCGACCGAGAACCGCCGCACCCGGCCGCCGTCCCGCAGCAACGCGAAGCAGCCGCTCTCGCGGGTGATCAGCACGTTGCGGGCGCCGAGCTCCACGATCTCGTCCAGCGCCGCGGCGAAGTCGCCGTCCGTCCCGAACTCGTGCCCGACGAGCTCCTCGGCCTCGAACTGGTTCGGCGCGACGAAGTCCGGCTCCGCGGCGACGCCGAGCCGGAGCGGCTCGCCCTCCGAGTCGAGCACGACCGTGACCTTCCGCCGCCGGAGCTCGCGGATCGCGACCGCGTACCAGTCCGGCTCCACGCGGCGGGGCAGCGACCCGGCCAGGACGACCGCGTCGGCGCCGGTCGACAGGTAGCGGAGCTTCTCGTTCAGGATCGCGAGCTCCTCCTCCGTGACCTCCGGCCCGTACTCGTTGATCTCGGTCTGCCGGCCGACGGTCGGGTCGATGACCACGGTCGACGTCCGCGACTCGTCCGCGATCCGCACGAAGTCGTTGAGGATCCCCTCGTGGGTCAGCTCCTCGACGATGCGCAGGCCCGTCGCCCCGCCCGCAAGGCCGGTCGCGACGACCGGCTCGGCGACGCGTTTGAG
>CADCWC010000207.1 GCA_902806305.1 uncultured Thermoleophilia bacterium
TGGGCGCCGGCGTCACGGCGGTGGCGGTCGCGCGCAGGGTCGTCCGGGCGCGATGGACGAGCCCGCGGACGGCGTCCTCGCGGACGCCGAGGGCCTCGGCGGCCTGGGCGTGGCTCTGCCCGTCGATCGCCGTGCGCAGCAGGGCCTCGCGCTGGCCGGGCGGAAGGGCGGCGAGGCCGGCGAGCGCGCGCCGGATCGCGGTCCGCCGCTCGAGCTCCTCCTCGGGCAGGTCGCCGCCGCGCAGCGCGTCGTGCAATTCGGCGTGGTCGTAGCCGCGGCGCAGGCCGGCGAGGCCCTCGCGATGCGCGACCGTCAGCAGCCAGGCGCGCGGCTCGCGCACCTCCGTCCCGGCGCGCAGGGCCTTCCAGGCCGACTCGAGCGCGGCCTGGACGGCGTCCTCCGCCGCGTCGGTGTCGAGCAGGAGGCGCCGGCACTGGGCGAGCAGCACGCGCCGGTGGCGCTCGACGAGCACCTCGAACGCGCGCGCCGAGCCCGCGGAGGCGAGCTCGGCGAGCTGGCGGTCGCTCTGGGCGCGCAGCAGCGTGCGGTGGAGGAGCGATGCCATCGGTCTGTTCAACCTACCCAGCGGGTGGGCGGCCGGCACTGCCGGCCGCCCAGCCCAGCGGGACTAGGAGTCCTCGCGGTCCTTGCGGGCCTCGCGCTCGGCCTCGGTCTCGGAGCCGCGGCCCTCGCCGGCGTCCTTGCGGGTCTCGCGCTCCTCGTCGGTCTCCGAGCCGCGGCCACGGCTGCGGTCGTTGTCCGACTTCTCGGTCTTCTCCGTCTTGGCCTTCTTGGTCTTGCAGACGGTCGTGAGGGCCTTGACCTTGGTGGTGAAGGTCAGGGTCTGGATCTGCTTCTCGGCGTCGGTGCCGGTGGCCTCGAGGCGCAGGCTGATCTTGCCCTTGCCGTCACGGAGGCGCAGGACCTTGAAGGTCTCGCCCTCGAGCGACTTGACGTCCAGGGTGACCGTCGCGCCCTCGACCGTGGCCAGGACGCGCTTCTTCGCGCTGGTGGTGGCCTTGAAGGTCGTGCCCTCGCGGGCGGGGGTGACGGTGAGGACGCCGCTCTCGAACGCGCCGGTGAGGGCGCGCTTGTCGAAGCGCGGCTTGCACTTCTTGTCATCATCGGCGGCCATCGCGGTGCCGCCCGGGATCAGGGCAGCCGCCACGAAGGCGGCAGGGAGGATTCGCTTGAAGTTGCTCATGACTCTCTAGAGGAGGGGGCTCAGCCGATCTCACGCTGGTTGGCGCGTTGCCACTCAGGGGGATCCGGCGAGGAAGTCCTCGAGGACCGGCCGCAGGGCCTCCGGCGCGAGGTCGTGGCCTTGGCCGGCGAGCGTGCGGCGGCGGGCGTCGGGCAGCGTCCGGACCAGCGCCGCGGCCGCCTTGCGCATCACCGGGGGGCTCTCCTCGCCGTCGATCACCAGCGCCGGCGCCGTCACGGAGCGGATCAGGCCGGTGGGCAGGGCGAGGTCGCCGACGATCCTCGCGTCGTAGGACAGGGTGTGCGCGATGGCCTCGAGCGCCGGGCGGAACGGCGCCTGGCGCATGCGCGCGACGACCTCCTCGGCGATGCCGACGGCGACGCGCTGGTAGAGCTCGACCGCGTCGCCGCGGCGGCCCGCCTCGGCCAGCCGCGCGAGCTCGTCCGCGAGGCCCGGCGGCAGCCGCGGGTCGGCGTCGTCGACGGCGAACGGGGCGTCGTAGACGACGAGCCGGCTGATCGCGCTGCCGCGGGCGGCTGCCTTGAGCGCGAGCGTCGCGCCTGAGGAATAGCCGAACACCGCGGCGGAGCCGCCGGCCTCCCGGATCATCGCGTCGAGATCGTCGATCTCGCGCTCGACCGCGTACGGAGGGGTGTCGCCGCTGTCCCCGCGGCCTCGCCGGTCGAAGTTGATCGTGGTGAAGCGGTCGCGCAGGGCGCCGGCGAGCGGCGCCGTGGTCGGGCGGGTGTTGAACGCGCCGCCGACGAGGACGATCGGCGGCCCGTCGCCCTCGACATCGAAGGCGAGCGTCGTGCCGTCAGCCGACGTCGTCGTCCGCGTCGAGCGACCCACGGGCGGGCTTCCGGTCTGTGACTGGTCCATGACAGTGAAGACTCACGGGCGGCGAGAAACTCATCGCCGCCGGGGTGCCGGCTCCCACGGTCGCCGTCGCGTCCGGTCGTCGTGCGGGCCGGGCTGCCTCATGACGAGTGAGGCGCTGCTTGCCGCCGAGCGGCGGGGCATCCGCAGATGCGATCAGCCGTCGCAATGTCTGGCCGCCAACCATCCCCAACTCGTCCAGAGCTTCGCCGCGATCGAGACCGCCCTTCCCGGCTTCGGTATGGAGCTCCTCGCCGACGTGGCTCACGGCGGGATGTGGCACATCGGCTTCCTCGCGGCGCCGGGCATCCCCGGAATGCTGCTCGCCGGACGCGAGCGTGAGTTCCTGGCCGGCTACGCCCTCCCTGCGATGTGCGGCACGCAGGGCGCCATCAGCGAGCGGGACATCGATGAGTTCAGCCGGGTGTACTCCCGTCCGGACGGACTCCGCGGGACCGCCGGCTCCTACGGGTCCATGCTCGCCGAAGGCAACGAGATCACGGAGCTCGTCGCCCGGCGGCAGCTCAGGATGCCGGTCCTGGCGATCGACGGCGGCACCGGCGACTTCACGCGCGACACGATGGGTCAGGTCGCGGCAGACGTCACCACGGTCAAGGTCGACGGCGTGGGCCACCTCGTCGCGATCGAGGCGCCCGAGGCGCTCGCCGCGGTGCTCCTCGGCTTCTACCGCCCGCTCGACGGCTGACGCCATCGCCGGCGTTCGTCCGGAGCAGCGGTTGGCACGACGTGACCGACGGACCGAGCCGATTCTCGGTGGTCCGACTGCGGAGAGCGCTCTCCGCAGTCGGACGCACTGGATGCGTCGCTACCGGGCGACGAGGGTGTTGTGGTAGGCGACGATCTTGTGGCCGTCGCCGTCGTCGGCCAGCACCATCGTCCCGAGTGCTGTGTTGTCGCCTGCGAGCGGTCCGGTCGGCGCGTGAAGTTTCCCGATCACGTGCGCGATGATGACGTCGCCGCCGATCGCGCGCGCGTCGATCACCTTGTAGCGGACGGTGCTCCCGCGATAGATCGTGTCGAAGATCGCCTGGTGGCCTGCGGCGATTGCGGGACCTGAGTGCTGCTCGCCCCGGATCGTGACGAAATCGGCGTCCGGCGCGAACGGTGCACCGTAGGCGGCGCCGTCCCCCGCGTTCCAGGCGTCCTCGAGCTTCCGGGCGATGGTGCTGGCGACGTCCTCGGGACGCATGGCGGCTCCTTCCGTCGGGCGCGTTGACGGCTGTCAAGTACGCGGCCGTTGTACCGCGTAGACTTGACGGGTGTCAAGCACCCGGGATCGGATCCTCGACGAGACCTGGCGCCTCACGGGCACGCGGATCCCGTCGATGTCGCACGTCGCCCGCGCGGTCGGCATCTCGCGCCAGGCCGTGTACCTTCATTTCCCGAGCCGCGCCGCGCTGCTGCTGGCCCTTGTCGAGCATGTCGACGCGCATGAGAACCTCGCGGAGGAGATCGTCCGCGTGGAGACGGCACCGGATGGCGCGGGTCAGGTTCGCGCATGGGCCGAGATGCAGGCGCGCCGGAACCCGCGGATCGCGACGCTGGCGCGGGCACTCGACCAGGCACGACGAGAGGACGAGGCGGCCGCGGTCGCCTGGCGCGATCGGTCGCAGAACCGCGTCCGAGGCGCCACCGCGATCGTGCAGCGCCTCCGGGCGGACGGCCGCGTCCACCGCGACTGGAGCACCGACGACGCCGCGGCCCTGCTGTGGGAGCTCGTGTCGTTCCGCGTCTGGGACGACCTGGTCAACGAGGCGCACCTGCCGCCCGGGCGCTACGTCGACGTGGTGACGGCTACCGCGCTGGCCGCGCTGGCCGCACCGGTGCAGGAGCCGCGCCCGAACCGGTAGCGGCTCGGCGCTTGCGAGCCGAGCGCGTTCACACCTGGAGATTCGCAGCACGACGATCAGATATTCGGCCGCTCACCGTACGGACATGAGCCACCACGCCGACGCCGGCGTCAGCTCCGCCTGTCGTGGCGCAGCGCGTTCTGCCTCATCCAGGTGAGCCGTGACGACGACGAGTCGGACGGCACCCCGCGCCGGGACTGGCGTGGTTCCGCGGGGTCAGCCCGGCGGCATCTCCGCGTACTGCGGAGCGTCGTCGCCGATCTCGTGCCAGCTCGCCTTGTACGCGACCTGCTGGTGGAAGCTGGGGCGAAGGTCGAGGTCCTGCATCAGACCCGCAGCCACGAAGTAGACGGCGCCGAGGTCGTCGTAGAGGCTCGATCCGCAGTTGCTGCAGAAGTTCCGCGGGGCGAGCTCGCTCTCGTAGCGCTTCACCATGTCGTCGCCCTTGGTGAACCTGAAGTTCTCCTTGGCCACGACCACGCCCGCCAGGCTGGAACCGGTCCACCGCTGACAGCGGGAGCAGTGGCAGTAGCCGAGCGCCTGTGGGTCACGCAGCTCGTATTCCACACTGCCGCACAGACAAGACCCGTGGAGCGTCCCAGCCATCGCGCTTCCTCCCGAGTTGGTCAGACAACCGCGCAACAGTACCAGACGGGGCGCGGGCTTTCCGGTCCGAGCAGCCAACTCGGGGCGGCCGGAACAGCTCGGGAACAGATCCTGCGTGGGGGACCGATCCGAGCGCCTCGGGCGGATGCCTGCGCAGCGTCCGAGAGGGCGACACTCCGCTCGACCGTGACGGCGACGAGTCGTGGTGCGGAAGCCGGCGGCGGGATTCGAACCCGCGACCACCCGCTTACAAGGCGGGTGCTCTGGCCAACTGAGCTACACCGGCGCAGCCCGTGACCGTAGCAGGGGGTCGGCGCGCTCCACGACCGGGCACCCGGACCGGCCGCGGGCGTCCACGCCGCGGACCGTCCTGCGTCCCGTGGCGCCGGTGTGGTCAGCACCCTTGTCGCACGACGGGGCCTCTGCTTCCCTGTCCTGACGTGCCCGTCGACCAGCTCCGACCCCACCTGGCCGAGTGGCCACGGCCCGTCGTCGCCCGGACCTCGACCGGCCTCCGCACGGCGTGCCTCGAACGGCCCGGCCCGGTGGTGGCCGTCCGTCTGACCGCGGCCACCGGCGCCCGCGACGACCAGGTGCCGGGCGCGACGCACATGCTCGAGCACCTGCTGTTCCGCACGACGGCGGGCGCTGACGCACGACGCGAGATCGAGCGTCGCGGCGGCGAGATCGGGGCCAACACGACTCGCGAGCAGCTGTCGATCGACCTCGTCGTGCTGCCGACGGACCTCGGTCCCGCCCTCGGGGCGCTCGGGCGCATCATCAGGGGCCGCCCGAGCGCCACGGATCTGGCGCGCGAGAAGGTCGTCGTCGGCCGTGAGGCGGCCCACGAGCCAGAGGAGCGCCGCCGAATCTGGCAGCTCCAGGCCGAGGCGCTCTACGGGGTCGACCACCCGTTGGCCCGCCCGATCCTGGGCACCGACGCGTCGGTCGCCTCGCTCGAGCTCGACGACCTCCGCCCGGCCGCACGACGGTTGACCGGCTCGACCTGTGCGCTCGCCGCGGTCGGCCCCGTCGACCCGGAGCAGCTCGCGGCCTTCGTCGAACCGTTGGTCGAGCCGTCACCCGCGAAGGTCGCCCCCGCAGCCGACGTCCCCGTCGCGCCGACGCGCCGCCGGCACGAGGAGCGGCGCTCGAAGCTGCTGCACGTCGCGGTCGGCTGGCGCTTCGGCGGCGTGCTCGACGCCCGCCTCCCCGCCCTCCGCCTGGCCGAGGTGATCCTCGCCCACGGCTCGGGCTCACGGCTCTACGAGCAGCTGCGCACGCGACGCCGCCTCGCCTACCGGGTCTCGACCGTGCTGATCCCGTACCGGGACGCCGGGCATCTCTCGGCCGTCACGGCCTCGGACCCGAACCACGCGCCGCAGGTCGAGCGCGCCCTCGTCGCAGAGCTCGAACGGCTGGCCGCCCGCGGACCGAGCTGGATCGAGCTCGAGAACGCCCGCCGCCAGCACGCGGGCGTGCAGGCCCGCGCCTTCGAGTCGTCGCGCCGCCTCGCGGGCTACACCGCGACGCAGCTCCTCTGGGACCGCCTGGAGCCGCTCGACGTCGAGCAGTCCCGACTCGAGGCGCTCGAGCCGGCCGACATCCGCGCGGCCTGCGCGTCGCTGCTCCGCGACGGTCGCCACGCCGTCGCGTCGGTCGGGCGGGCCCCGGAGCCGACGGCGGACCACGCGCCGCCGTCCGGCCCGCGAGGAGGGCGACGATGACGGGCCCGGAGCCGAGGACCGGGAACGGGGGCGACCCCGCACCACGGCCGCTCGACCGCGCGGCGGTCGAGCGCGTCCTTCAACGTGCGACCGAGCTTCAGGCCGGGACGGCGAAGCCGGCCCAGCCCCTCCTCGACGAGCGCGCCGTCTTCGAGGCCGCCGCCGAGCTCGGTCTGGCGCCCGATCTGGTCCGCCGGGCGCTGCTCGAGGAGCGCGCCCACGGCGGGATCACCGCCGACGTCGGGCTCCCGCGACGGCTCGCCGGACCGGGCGCCGTGGTGGCGTCCAGGCTCCTTGCGGGCGACGGCCCCTCGACGCTCGCCGCACTGGAGCGATGGCTCGGCCACGAGGAGTGCCTGACGACGAGGCGTCGGCGCGCCGACGAGATCGTCTGCGAGGCCGGCCGGGACCTCGGCTCGCGCCTGCGCCGGGCCGTGCCGTTCGACGGCCGCCGGTTCCTGCTCGCGCGGGCGCAGCAGGTGAACGGGGTCGTGGCGGACGACGGCGCGGGCCGCGTCTTCGTCCGCCTCACGGCCGATCTGCGGAACGAGCGTCTCGAGAAGCTCCTCTCCGGCGGGGCGCTCGCGGGACTCGGCGCCGTCGGAGCGACCGTGGGCGCGCTCGCGGGAGCGCCGGTCCCGCTCGACGTCCTCATGGCCGCCGCGGGCGCGGGCGCCGGGGCAGCGGTCTCCCGCAGCCACGCGGGCTACGCCGCCGACGCCGCCGACGCGCTCGAGCGGATCCTCGACCGCGTCGAGGCCCGCGAGGAGGTCCGACCG
>CADCWC010000208.1 GCA_902806305.1 uncultured Thermoleophilia bacterium
TTTTGTCCCGGGCGGTGAGCCGTGAGGGAGCGACGGTTCGACCCGACGACGGGCGAGTGGGTCACGTTCGCCGCCCATCGGCAGAACCGGACGTTCCTGCCGCCGGCGGAGTACTGCCCGCTCGACGCGACCCGGCCCGGTCACGTGCCGACCGAGATCGACCGGCCGTCGTACGACATGGTCGTGTTCGACAACAAGTTCCCCTCGCTGTCCGAGGACCCCGGTCCGCCGGCGATGCCCTCGACGCCGCTCTACCCCACCGAGCCGGGGTACGGCGTCTGCGAGGTCGTCGTCTACTCGGAGGTCCACGAGGCGACGTTGGCCGCCCTGAGCAGGCGGCGGATCCGCGGTCTGATCGAGCTCTGGGCCGACCGCTACGCCCTGCTCGCGGCCAAGGACGGCGTCGACTACGTCTTCATCTTCGAGAACAAGGGCGAGGCCATCGGCGTCACGCTGCACCATCCGCACGGCCAGATCTACGCCTATCCCGAGATCCCGCCCAAGCTGTTCCGCGAGCTCGTCGCCGCCGCCGATCACCGCGACGAGACCGGGCGCAACGTCTTCCTCGACGTGGTCGAGCGGGAGCTCTCGGACGGCCTGCGCGTCGTCGTCGAGGGTGCCGCGTTCGTGGCGTTCGTGCCGTTCTGGGCCCGGTACCCGTACGAGGTGCACATCGTGGCCCGCCGCCACGCGCCGAGCCTCCTCGACCTGACCGATCCCGAGCGGGACGACCTCGCCGACGTGCTCAAGCAGGTCCTGATCGGGTACGACGCGCTGTTCGGCTTCTCGATGCCGTACATCATGGCGCTGCACCAGTGTCCGACCGACGACGCAGGGTGGGAGCCGATGACGCAGTTCCACATCGAGTTCACGCCGCCGCACCGGACGGCCACGAAGCTCAAGTACCTGGCCGGATCCGAGGCCAGCGCGGGGGCGTTCATCAACGACACGGTGCCGGAGGCGACCGCGGCGGAGCTGCGGGCGGCGGTGGCGCGGGCACTCGCGGCCGAGGAGGTCTGAGCGCATGACGACGGGTCCGGCGGCAGGGACGGCGACGCTCGACGCGCAGGTCGAGCGGGTCCGCGCCACCTTCAGGGAGCGCACCGGACGGGATCCCGACGGGGTGTGGGTCGCCCCGGGCCGCGTGAACCTGATCGGCGAGCACACCGACTACAACGACGGTTTCGTCCTTCCCGTGGCGATCGACCGGCAGGTCGCCGTGGCCGCGGGACGCCGCTCGGACGACCGACTCACGGCCGTCTCGCACCAGGCCGGCGAGCCGGTCGACGTCGGCCTCGACGCGATCGGCCCTGGCGGTCCCGGCGGCTGGGCCGCGTACACGACGGGCGTCGCCTGGGTGCTGCGCGAGCTCGGCGTGTCCGTGGGCGGCACCGATCTCGTCTTCGACGGCAACGTCCCGGGTGGGGCCGGGCTCTCGTCGAGCGCTGCGCTCGAGTGCGCCACCGCGGTCGCGCTCGACGAGCTCTGGGACGGGCGTCTCGACCGCCAGGCCCTCGCCCTGGCCGGGCAGCGGGCCGAGAACGAGGTGGTGGGCGCGCCGGTCGGCGCGATGGACCAGATGGCGTCGATGCTCGGCCGGCGGGACCACGCGCTCTTCCTCGACACCCGCTCGATGGAGGCCGAGCAGATCCCCGCGGGTCTCGAGGGCGCGGGGCTGACGCTCGTCGTCATCGACACGCGGGCGCCGCACGCCAACGCCGACGGCGCCTACGCCGAGCGGAGGTCGTCGTGCGAGGAGGCGGCGCGTGCTATGGGCGTCGCCGCGCTGCGCGACGTGACGCCCGAGCAGCTCGACGCCGCACGCGACCGGCTGGGCGGCCACCTGTACCGACGCGCGCGCCACGTCGTCACGGAGAACGCCCGCGTGCTCGAGGCGGTCGACCTGCTCCGTCGGGGTGACGTCGGACGCCTCGGCCCGCTGCTCGCGGCGTCCCACGCATCGCTCCGGGACGACTACGAGGTCTCCTCCCGCGAGCTCGACGTGGCAGTGGACGGCGCGCTCGAGTGCGGCGCGGTCGGCGCGCGCATGACGGGTGCGGGCTTCGGGGGCAGCGCGCTCGCCCTCGTCCCCGACGGACTCGTGGACGCCGTCCTCGCCACCGTCCCCGAGGCGTTCGCCCGCGCGGGACTGCCTGCGCCCGACCCCTTCGTCGTCGTCGTCGGCGACGGCGCCCGGCGGTTGGCATGACCGCCGAGGTCGACGCCAAGCGCCGACGACTCGAGGCGATCCTCGACCTCCACGATCTCGACGCGCTGATCCTGCGCCGGCCCGGCAACGTGGCGTGGCTCTCCGGCGGCGGCCGCACGCACATCCTGGCGACGCCGGACGTCGGCGTGGCCGACGTGGTCGTCCGCCGCGACGGTCTCGAGGTCGTCACGGCCGTCAACGAGGCGCCACGCCTCGCCGCCGAGGAGCTCGGGGCCCTCGACGCCTCGATGATCGTCCTGCCGTGGGCGGACTCCGAGCGGCTCGGAGCCCTGCCGAACGGCCCGCGCGTCGGGAGCGACTCGCCCGTGCCGGGGACGCGCCTCGTCACGACCGCAGTCGAGGAGGCGCGGCGCTCGCTGTTCCCCGAGGAGGTGGACCGCTACCGTGCCCTCGGCCGCGATGCCGCACGCGCGATGACGGATCTCTGCCACGCGGTGCGGCCCGAGGACACGGAGTTCGAGGCTGCCGCCCGCCTCGCGGCGCTCGTCACCGCCACGGGTGCCGACCCGATCGTCCTGCTCGTGGCGGGCGAGGCGCGGCTGCCGGTGCATCGCCACCCGCTGCCCACGGGCAGCCCCGTCGGACGGCGGGTGATGTTCGTCGCCTGCGCGCGGCGCCACGGGTTGATCGCCAACGTCACGCGGTTCGTGGCCTTCGGCGGCCTCTCGGCCGACGAGGCCGACGTCTACGCCCGACTCGTGGCGGTCGACGTCGCCTACAACGGCGCCACCCGCCGCGGCGTGCGCGTCGGAGAGGCGTGCCGCACGGGCATGGAGGCGTACGCCGCGAACGGCTTCGACGCGGACGAGTGGACGCTGCACCACCAGGGCGGGCCGACGGGGTACGAAGGGCGCGACTACTTCGCCACGGCGTCGTCCGAGCCGGAGATCGTGCCGGGCCAGGCCTTCGCGTGGAACCCGAGCGTGCGCGGGCTCAAGGTCGAGGACACCGTCGTCGTCCGTGACGCCGGCGACCCCGAGGTTCTGACGGTGGACGAGCGGTGGCCGACCGTGGTGGTCGGCGGCCTGGCACGTCCGCTGGTCCTTGAACGCTGAGAGGCCTGCGGCATACGCGGTAGGTTGTTTCCTAAACATGCAAGTATTCGCACTTGCCGCGAATATTCGTCAATCTCTTCAGTTCTACCCTTGAAACTCCGAGGTTCTGCTTCTCCGGACGCCGAAATGCCGGAAGTCGCATGGCATGCTCAGGACGCGGGCGCTGTCCCGCCGGTCGGATGCTTCCGTCCGCAGTCTCGGAAAGGACCGTTCGGCATGAAGGCTCGTCTGTACACGGTGCTCGGCACGCTCGCCGCGCTGGCCACGTCGGCCGGCTGGATCAAGGGCTGGTAGCTCCGGGTCGTCCGGCTCGCCTCGTCGCTCGTCTGCTGATCCGTTCCCGCGGCCGCCGCTCGTGTCGGCCGCCCTGTCTCTCGGTACCTGGGGGTTCCCTGATGAAGGCTCGTCTCTACACCGTGCTCGGCACGCTCGCCGCCCTGGCCACGTCGGCCGGGTGGATCAAGGGCTGGTAGACGCGGACGCCGGCCCCGTCCGACGGTGAGCGTCGGACGGGGCCGGCGCTTCTCACAACGGTACGAGTGCAATCTGCATCGGACTCATGCAGACGGGTCCGGGCTGCTGTCGCACATGCAGTTTCGTCTACGATCCGAAGGACAGGAGGAACGACCCCGGACCGTCTGAGGGGCTGAACGAGGGCACCATGCATGCGTCCGACTGACACGCTCGTGCGCCTCGGAGTGACCGACGTCGCGACCGCGACGATCGTGTTCGTCGCGGCGGCAGCCTCGTCGCTCGCGGTGTTCGTGGCGCTCGCGGTCGACGCCCATCCCGAGTGGGGCGTGATCGGCATGCTCGCGGTCTGTGCGCTCGTCGCCGAGCGCCAGGAGACTGTCCTGACGAGCCGGCTCGCGATGTCGGCGGCCGGCCCGATCGGCGTGCTGGCGGCGGTCGTGCTCGGACCCGTCGGCGGCTGGATCGTCGGCTTCAGCTCCATGGTCACCACGGCGCGCGCGCCGCTCGCGAAGTGGTTCGTCCAGTCGAACCTGTTCGCCGCCTCGTGCGCGCTCGGTGGATTCGCCGCCGCGTCCATCGGTCCGCTCGAGGCGCGCGGATCGGTGCGGGTCCTGTGCCTGCAGGCGCTGGCGGCGGCCATCTGCATCTTCGGCGCCAACCTGCTCAGCCTCGCGTTCATCTTCGTCCTCCGCCGCATCCACCCACTCATGGCGACGATGCGTGTCGCGGCGGCGACCGGGGCCGGCGGTTACATGTTCGCGATCCCGGTCGTGGCCGTGCTGGCCTACGCCTACCACGTCGCGGGCCTGCCGGCGCTGACGTTCACGCTGCTGCCGCTGTTCGGGGTGCGCGCCGTGCTGCAGCTCTACAAGGAGAAGACCGAGCTCCTGCAGCGGCAGTCGGAGGGCGACATCGCGTTCGCGCTCGGGCTCATCCGCGCGCTCGACGAGCGGGACTCCTACACCGCCGGCCACTCCGCCGCCGTGGCCGTGTACGCCCATGACATCGCCCGCGCGGCAGGCTACGGCGACGATGAGACGTCCGCCGTCCAGCTGGCGGCGCTGCTCCACGACATCGGCAAGATCGGCGTCTCGGCCGGGCTGCTGACGAAGGCCGACCCGCTCTCGCCCGACGAGTGGGCCGAGATCCGCCGACACCCGGTGATCGGCGAGCGCATCGCCGGCGAGGCCGCCACGCATCTCGACATCCGCGGCACGATCCGCCACCACCACGAGCGACCGGACGGCACCGGGTATCCGGACGGCCTGGCGGGCGAGGAGCTCCCCGAGTCCGCCGCGATCGTCGGCCTCGCGGACGCCTACAACGCGATGACGTCGCCGCGGGCGTACCGACCGGCGATGACGCCGGAGGAGGCGATGGCCGAACTCGAGCGGGGTCGTGGCACGCAGTTCCTGCCGGGCCTCGTCGACGTCTTCCTCGTCCTGCTCCGGCTCGGCGACGCGGACTACCGACACGGATTCGGGTCGCGATTCTCGCCCGCCGGGCAGCGCGACGCGATCCTCGGCGAGCTCGCCGTCCGCCGACAGCTGGTCGCGAGCGCCTCCTGAGCTCCCGGACCGAGGCCGTCGGGCGGCGCCTCACGACCGGGCCATGGGGCAAGCTTCCGCCGTGAACGACGCCTCGACGCCCTCCGGGCACGCCTATCCCCGCCCCCAGCTGCGTCGAGCGCAGTGGGAGTCGCTCAACGGGGTCTGGGAGTTCTCGATAGACCGGGACGGCAGCTGGACCGAGCCGCCGTCCGTCCCGTTCGACGCGCGGATCTCCGTCCCGTTCTCACCCGAGACGGAGGCCTCGGGGATCGGCGACACGGGCCTCTACCGGGGCTGCTGGTACCGGCGGACCATCGAGCGGACGGAACCTCCCGCCGGACGCCGGCTGTTCCTGCACTTCGGCGCGGTCGACTACGCCGCGACCGTGTGGGTCAACGGCTCGATCGTGGTGCGGCACCGCGGCGGCTACACGCCCTTCAAGGCCGACATCACGGACCTCCTCGACGCGTCGGGCGTCCAGGAGATCGTCGTCCGCGCCGAGGATCCCCCGGACGACCTCGCCAAGCCCCGGGGCAAGCAGGACTGGCTCGAGGATCCGCACTCGATCTGGTACCCGCGCACGACCGGCATCTGGCAGACGGTCTGGCTCGAGGAGGTGCCCCGGACACGGATCGGACGCCTGCGGTGGACGTCGAACCTCGACCGGTGGGAGATCGGCCTCGAGGCGCGCATCGACGGACCGGAGCCGAGTGGTGGCCTGAGCCTCCGCGTCGCCCTCGAGGCGCGCGAGCAGGTGCTCGCCTGCGACACCTACCAGGTCATGGCGGGCGAGGTCCATCGCCGCGTCGCCCTCTCCGATCCCGGGATCGACGACTTCCGCAACGTCCTCCTGTGGCGACCGTCGACGCCGACGCTGATCGACGCGCGCCTCGACCTGCTCGACGCCGAGGGGAACGTCCTCGACTCGGTCGAGAGCTACACCGCCCTGCGGACGATCAGCATCGAGAGCGACCGGCTGCTCCTGAACGGGCGCCCCTACCCGCTGCGGATGGTGCTCGACCAGGGGTACTGGGTCGACACGGGGCTGACCGCGCCGGACGACGACGCGCTCCGCCGCGACGTCGAGCTCGCCAAGGAGATGGGCTTCAACGGCGTCCGGAAGCATCAGAAGCTCGAGGATCCGCGCTACCTCTACTGGGCCGACCGGCTCGGCCTGCTGGTCTGGGGCGAGATGCCGAGCGCCTATCGCTTCACGCGGCGCTCGGCCGAGCGTCTCACGCGGGAGTGGATGGAGGCCCTCGACCGCGACTACAGCCATCCGTGCATCGCCGCCTGGGTCCCGTTCAACGAGTCGTGGGGCGTGCCGAACCTCCCGACGCAGCCGGCCCAGCGCAGCTTCGTGCAGGCGCTCTACCACCTGACGAAGACGTTCGACTCGACGCGTCCCGTCATCGGCAACGACGGCTGGGAGAGCGTCGCGACGGACATCATCGGCGTCCACGACTACTCCGACGATCCCGAGGCGCTCCGAGCCCGATACCACACGTCGGACAGCCTGCCGAACGCACTCCGCCGGGAGCGGCCCGGCGGCAGGCTGATCCTCCTCGACGGTGCGGACCACGCCGACCGGCCGGTCATGTTGACCGAGTTCGGCGGCATCGCCCTGTCGGACGACCGTGAGGGCAGCTGGGGGTACTCGCGCAGCACCGGCGCCGACGACCTGCAGCGGCGCTACACCGCGCTCCTCGAGGTGGTCCGTGACCTGCCGC
>CADCWC010000209.1 GCA_902806305.1 uncultured Thermoleophilia bacterium
CGGTCCGAGGCGGCCGCCTCGGGCCGCGAGGCGTGTGGCGACCGCCGCCTCGATCTCGCCCGCCCGCGTCGCCTCGGCGCCGCCGGTCGGCAGGACGAGCGCGAGCGTCACCGTGCCTGCCCCAGGGCCCATCCTCGCGAAGTGCCCGCGCCCCTCGGCAGGCGGGCGCGGTCCGCGTCCGTCGGCCGGCGTGAGGAGCGGCGCCGCGAAGACGAGCGCCAGCAGCAGGCCGGTCACGAGCGCGGTGGGGGCGGGGGACGGGCGTCGCGGGAGCGGCATGCGTGGCCGAACGTTACGCCCTGGAGACGTTCGCGTCCGCACGGGCGCCGGGGCACCGTCCGGGGACAGCGGTCCGGAGAATTGCGGCGGTGCTCGGCCTCGGGGCCGAGGGGATGATGCCCGGTCGGCGCCGTGTCGGGATTCTGAGCCGTGCTGCCCGGACCGACGCGTCAGGTCGCGGTGGCGGGCGCCACGCCGCCCATGCCCAGGACGACCCAGCCGCCCGGCGTCCGGGCCAGGTGCAACCCGTCGACGGTCCAGCCGACCTGAGCGAGCTCGGCGGCCCGCTCGGGGACCTCGACGGGACCGACCTCGCGGCCGTGCCAGGTCCGGAACCAGAGCCGGCCCGGCTCGACCCGGCTGATCGGCGTCCGCTCGTGCGGGAGGTCGACCTCCTCGAGCGCGGGGCCGGGGCTGCGACGGGGGACCGTCGAGGCGAGCAGGCCGCGGAGCTCCTCGGACCGCGGCAGCTCGTCGGTGGCCCGCTCGGCGCGCTCGCGGACGCCCGCCACCCGGTCTGCGGGCACGGACCCGTTCCGCTCGAGCCACGCCACGAGCGCGTGGGAGACGAGCCCCGTGACGCGCAGCGTCTCCTCGTCGGCCATCACGCGGTGCAGCACGTAGTCGCCGAGGAAGGGCTCCATCAGCGGCACGATCTTCTCGGGTCCGAACGTCCGACAGAACGACGCGACCTCGACGTCCTCGTCCCAGCGGCTCTCCCACAGCGTGCGCTCGTCGCGCGACAGGCGCTCCGGGCCCTCCGCGTCGAGGTAGCCACGCAGCAGGAGCATCGCGTCGGACCAGGCGGCCTGCTCCGGCTCGGGGCGGCTCCCGGCCTCCTCGGCCAGGAAGGCGTCGAGCGTCTCGGCGATCGTGGGGGGAACCGACACGGGGTCACGGGCGAGGGTCGTGGGACCTCGTCTGCGGGGTACGCTACACCTCAGGTGCCTGCGACCGGAAGGGTCCGATGACCGTCGACCTCGTGGTCCGCGGGGGAACCGTCGTGACGGTCACGGGGTCCCGCCGTGCCGACGTCGCCGTCGCCGACGGGCGGGTCGCCGCGCTCGGCCGTGACCTGCCCGGCGGTCGGGCGGAGCTCGACGCGCGCGGCCTCCACGTGCTGCCCGGCCTCGTGGACGGCCACGTCCACCTGAACGACCCGGGTCGAGCCGAGTGGGAGGGCGTGCCGACCGGGTCCGCGGCCCTCGCGGCGGGCGGCGTCACGACCTACGTCGACATGCCGCTGAACGCCCACCCGCCGACCGTCGACGGCGCCGCGTTCGACGCCAAGCTGGCCGCGACCGCAGGCCGTGCGCGGGTCGACTTCGCGCTGTGGGGCGGGCTCGTGCCGGGCCCGACCGAGGCGCTCGAGGAGCTCGCCGCCCGTGGCGTGGTCGGCTTCAAGGCGTTCATGTCGGCCTCGGGCGTCGCCGACTTCCCGGCCGCCGACGACCTCACGCTGCTCGACGGCATGCGTGTCGCAGCCCGTCTCGGCCTCCCCGTGGCCGTCCACGCCGAGTCGGACGTGCTGACGGCGGGTCTGGCTGCCCGCGCCGTGGCGGCCGGTACGACGACGATGCGCGACTACCTCGCCTCGCGACCGGTCGTGGTCGAGCTGGAGGCGATCGGGCGTGCCCTGACGCTCGCCCGCGAGGCGCGGTGCGCCCTCCACGTCGTCCACGTCTCCACCGGACGGGGCGTGGCGCTCGTCGCCGCCGCGCGGGCGGAGGGCCTCGACGTGAGCTGTGAGACGTGTCCCCACTACCTGGTGCTGGACGAGGAGGACGCCGTGCGGATCGGCGCCGCCGCGAAGTGCGCCCCGCCACTCCGGCCGGCGCCCGAGCGCGAGGCGCTCTGGGCCGCCCTGCGGGCCGGGACGCTGCCGATGGTGGCCTCGGACCACTCGCCAGGACCGCCGGAGCTCAAGTCGGGCGACGACCTGTTCGCCGTCTGGGGCGGCATCGCGGGCGCGCAGACGTCCCTGCCGCTCCTGCTCGACGAGGGGCACGGTCGTCGGGGCCTGACGCTCGCGACGCTGGTCGAGGTCGCCGCCCGCTTCCCCGCGCGGCGGCTCGCGCTGGCCGGGAAGGGCACGGTCGAGGTCGGCGCCGACGCCGACCTCGCGCTCGTCGACCTCGACGTCAGCTGGACGCTCCGGACGGCGGACCTCCGGCAGCGCCACCCGGTCAGCCCGTTCGTCGGTCGCCGCCTGCGCGGTCGCGTCGTGCGCACCGTGCTCCGCGGCCGCACCGTCGCCGTCGACGGGCGACCGACCGGCGACCCGCACGGCCGGCTCGTCCGCCCGGCGCGCCCAGCCGGCCCCGCGGACTGACTCGCTACGCTCCCCGCCTTCGTCGTCGTCGACGACGACGACGAGGCGACGAGGAGGCTCGGATCCCGATGACGACGTTGCGCATCACCGCCGGACCGCTCACCTTCGTGGCTCGCATGGAGGAGGAGCGGGCGCCGCGGACGTGCGCCGCCTTCCGCGCGCTCCTGCCCTGGCGGTCCAAGCTCGTCCACTGCCGCTGGAGCGGGGAGTCGAACTGGATCCCGTTGGGCGAGTTCCGCCTCGAGGGCGTCGACTTCGAGAACCACACGAGCCACCCTGCACCGGGCGAGATCCTCTTCTACCCCGGCGGCTTCAGCGAGACGGAGATCCTGTTCCCCTACGGGGGCACGCTGTTCTCGAGCATCGTCGGCCAGCTCGCGGCGAACCACTTCCTGACGGTCGTCGAGGGGCGCGAGCAGCTCCGTGAGCTCGGACGCCTGACGCTCTGGGAGGGCGCCCAGGACATCCTCTTCGAGCTGGACGGCGCCTGAGCGCCTGAAGGCCTCAGGGCGTCGGCGCCCGCTCCGAGGCCGCTGCGAGGCTGCCCTCGGCGGGTCCGCCCCCGACCACGGGTGCACCGGCCGGCGGGTCGAGCAGGACGCGGACCGAGGTGTCGACGCTCCGCGCCAGGAGCATGGCGAGCGGCGCCGCGACGACGACCACCATCGCGCCCGCGAGCACGAACGCCCCTCGGGTCGAGACGAGCGCGGCGAGCGGCGCGGCGACGGCCGCGCCCAGCGCGATCGTGAGCGAGCTCGAGCCGACCACGATCGCGAACATGCCGGCGCGCTGGGAGGGGTGCGCCGCGCGCTGGACCCCCGAGCGGTTGTGGACGATCGCCACGCCGTTCGCCACGCCCATCACGAGCAGCGGCACGGCGGCCACCGCCGCGACCGGCGCGATGCCGGTCAGCGCCATCCCGACGCCGAGCAGGGCGAGCACGCCGGGGTACGGGGCGACGCCGGTCGAGAGCAGCCGTCCGCCCGCCACCGTCCCCAGCACCAGACCGAGCGCCGCAGCGGCGGAGACGAGGCCGACGACCTCGGCGTCCGCCCGGAGCGTCCCCCGGAGCAGCGGGACGAGCAGCGCGTTGTGAACGCCCACGGCGAGACCGACGACGCTCCAGGCGACCGCCACGACGCGGAGCGTGGGGGAGCGGCGGACCCCGTCGAGCCCCGCCCTGAGACGGGCCGTGAACCGCGCCTCGTCGCGGCGCGCCGCCTCGGCCACCGCGAGCGACCGCACGCCGAGGAGGAGCACGGCGGACACCGCGAACGACGCCGCGTTGCCGAGGAGCAGCGCCCCGGCGCCGACCGTCGCCACGGCGATCCCGCCGAGGCCCGTGCCGACGAGCGTCGTCATGTTGTCCGCCGCCGCGAGCGCGCCGTTGGCCTGGTCGAGCTCGTCGTCCGGGACCAGGCGCGGGACGACGGCGAGCGAGACGGGGTTGAAGACGCCGGACGCGAAGCCGGTGACGACGACGAGCGCGACCACGAGGACGGGGCGATCGACGAACGCGAGCAGCGCGAACGCGCCCACGCGGACGACGTCCGCGACGACCATGGCGCGCCGGGGGGGCAGGCGGTCGAGCAACGGCGCCGCGAACAGCGAGAGCAGGATCGGCGGGACGAACTCGGCCACGAAGAGGGCGGCCACCCAGCCCTCCGACCCGGTCTCGTCGTACATCCGCAGGCTCAGGGCGATGACCGCCGCCCAGGTCCCGAGGGACGAGATGAGGACCGCGAGCCAGAAGCGGCGGAAGCCGGATCGGCCAGGTCCGGCGAGGTCCCGGACCAGGAGGCGCACCGCGTTCACCCTCGGAGCGTACCGCGCCTCCTGTGGCCCGCACACCCCCGGATGCGGACGTCCGACGGCGTCCGACGCGGCCATAATGGCCCCGTGGAGGCGCCGCCCAGAGCCGTCGGATCGAGCCTCCGGCTGCTGCCGAACGCGCTCACGATCGTCCGGCTGGTGGCCCTCGTGCCGTTCTGCGTGCTGCTCGCCCGCGCCGAGGACGGGCAGTCCGTGGCGGCCGGCCTGCTCTTCGGGGCGGCCTCGCTGACGGACTGGTTCGACGGCTGGCTCGCGCGACGGCTGGGCGTCCAGTCACGCTTCGGACGGCTCGCGGACCCGCTCGCCGACCGCCTGCTGATCGGCTCGGGCACCATCCTGCTCTGGTACCACGACCGGCTGCCCGCCGTCGTGATGCTGCTCATCGTCGGTCGCGACGTGCTGCTCCTCTCGGGCCTGTCGCTGCTGCGCGACCGCGGCTACGAGCTCTCGGTGATCCTGCTCGGCAAGACGGCGACCTTCGTGCTGATGGCGGGCCTCGGCCTGACGATGCTGACCGACCCCGGCACGGACTGGCCGGGCGTGGTCCTCTACACGGGCATCGCCCTCTCGGTCGCGGCGGGCATCCTCTACGTCCTCACCGTCCCCGCCCGGCTGCGCGCGGCGCGGACCGGCGCCGGATCCGGAGGGACGTCATCAAAGGTGTCGTGATGGCGGGCGGCGAGGGCACCCGCCTCCGCCCGCTGACCTCGAACCAGCCCAAGCCGATGGTGCCGATCGCGGGCAAGCCCTGCATCGAGCACATCGTCGAGCTGCTCCACGCGCACGCGATCGACGACATCGTCGTCACGCTCGCGTACCTGCCGCAGGCCATCCGCTCGTACCTCGGCGACGGGTCGTCGCTCGGCGTGCGCCTCTCGTACTCCGTCGAGGACACGCCGCTCGGCACGGCCGGGTCGGTGCGCAAGGCCGCGGACGTGCTCGACGAGACGTTCGTGGTCATCTCCGGCGACGCGCTCTGCGACATCGACCTGACGGCGCTCGTGGCGTTCCACCGCGAGCGCGGCGCCGTCGCCACGCTCGCCGTCAAGAGCGTCGAGAACCCGCTCGAGTTCGGCGTGGTGATCGCCGACGAGGACGGGCGGGTCGAGCGCTTCCTGGAGAAGCCAGGCTGGGGTCAGGTCTTCTCCGACACGATCAACACCGGCATCTACGTGCTCGAGCCGGAGGTGCTCCGGCACGTCCCGGACGGCGAGCCGCACGACTTCTCGAAGCAGCTCTTCCCCTACCTGCTCGAGCGCGGTCGACCCGTCTACGCCTGGACGGTGCCCGACGGGCAGTACTGGCAGGACATCGGGAACCTCGACCAGTTCCTCGAGGCGAACCGCGACGCGCTCGACGCCCGTGTCCGGCTCGCCATCCCCGGCGTACGCCTGCAGGAGAACATCTGGGTGGGCGAGGGCGTGGCCGTGGCCGACCTCGACCAGATCGAGGGTCCGGCGGCCATCGGCCGGTTCTGCAACATCGAGCCGGGAGCGCGCATCGGTGCGTACACGGTGCTCGGCGCGAACGTCGTGGTCAAGGACGGCGCCTCCGTGAGCGGCAGCGTGGTCGAGCAGGGCAGCTACGTCGGGCCCGGGGCGGGCGTGACCGGCGCGATCGTGGGCCGGTCGACCGACATCCACGCGCACGCGCAGCTCAACGAGGGCGTGGCCGTCGGCGACGAGTGCTCGATCGGCGCCGAGGCCGTCGTCCTGCCCGGCGTCAAGGTCTACCCCTACAAGACCATCGAGGCGGGAGCCACGATCCGTGAGAACCTGATCCGGGAGTCGCGGCCCGTCGCCTCGCTGCTCGGGGACGAGGGCGCGGCGGGGATCGCGAACATCGACATCACCCCCGAGCTCGCGCTCCGGCTCGCCATGGCCTACGGCACCACGCTGAAGCGCGGCGACCGCGTCGCCGCGGGGCGGGACGGGCATCCGTCGTCCCGCATGCTGAAGCGCGCCATGGTGGCGGGCCTCCAGGCCGCGGGCGTGACCGTCGCCGACCTGCGGTTCGCCGCCCCGGGGCTCGTCCGGCATGAGGTCAAGACGTCGCGCCTCGCGGGCGGCTTCCACGTCCGGCGATCGGCCGAGGACGCGGAGATGGTCGAGATCGTGTTGTTCGAGCCGCCCGGAGTGCTCGCCGGGCGGGGCCTGCGGGCCGATGTCGAGAAGCACCTGAGCCGCAGCGAGTTCCGCCGCGTGACGCACCGCCAGGTCGGCGGGATCGTCGAGGCGCCGCGCGCCATCGAGAGCTACTCCGGGGCGCTCGGGGCGCTGGTCGACCGCGATGCGGTGCGGCGTCGCGGGTTCCGACTGGTCGTCGACTACGGCCACTCGGCCGCCGCGCCGGTCGCCGAGGCGCTGTTCGCCGAGCTCGGCGTCGACGCCGTCGGCGTCGACGCCGGCGGCGACGCGCGCGACGTCGGGCCGCGGGTCAAGGACGAGGCGGTCGCGCAGGTGGCCCGCCTCGTCGAGGCGGTCGGCGCGGACCTCGGCGTCATCTTCGACGCCCACGCCGAGCGCCTGTGGCTCGTCGACGACGCGGGGCGTAGGATCCCGTCGGCGCAGACGCTGCTCCTG
>CADCWC010000210.1 GCA_902806305.1 uncultured Thermoleophilia bacterium
ACGCCGCCAGCGCGGGCGCCCCCGCGCCCAGGTCGCGGCCGCGATCGCCCTCGCGGTCAGCTTCCCCACCTGGAGAACCGTCGTCCGCGAGCAGCAACTGAGCACGCCCGACGCCGTCGACCTCATGACCGCGATGGTCGAAGCCTCGGCGTCGCCGACTGGTCGGGGTCCGCGCGGCCGACGCGCCGATGGTGGGCGCCGGTGAGCGTAGCGACCGAGTGCGCGAGATCGGAGACCTCGTCCTGCCCGCACCGTCGCCGGCGGACGGCGAGCGACGACGACGTCAGGGAGGCGGGGGAGCAGTGTCCCTCGCCCCGCCTCAGCTGTGAGGCTCGGCCCGCGGCGTCGGGCCCTCCTCGCGCGGCGTCAGGGGACGAGGTGGAGGTCCGCTCGCGTCTCGGCCACGAGCCAACGCGTCAGGCCGTGCGCCCCTCGCTCGGCCAGCACCGCGCGTTGGCGCTCCGTGCCGTTGCGCCGGAGGAGCGCACGGGCCTGAGCCGACCCACGCGACCCGCCGTGGGTCCGCGCGAACGGCTCGAGCTCGTCGAGGAGGCCTCCGACCACCGTGCGCGTGCCCGACGGCTCGCCGGTCTCCACGTCGAGGAGCGAGCCGTCGAGCCCGTGTCGGAGCGCCCGCCAGCGGTTCTCCTGGATCCGGATGGTCGGATGGACGGGCAGCTCGCCGTCGCGGTCGAGGCGGTGGAGGAGGAGCGCCGCGAGCGCGTGCACGACGGCGACCACGGCCCCGGAGTCGTCGACGCGCGTCGGCTGATCCGCCACCCGGACCTCGACCGTCCCGTAGGTCGGGTGCGGCCGCACCTCCCACCACAGGTGTCGCGCGTCCGGGATCGCGCCGGACGGTCGCCCCCAGTCGAGAAGCGCGGCGTAGGCCGCGGGCGTGGACAGCACCGGCGGCACGCCCTGGCGGGGGAAGAGCTCGGCCAGCTTCGGCCGGACCGACCAGAAGCCGGTGTCCCGCCCACCCAGGCAGGGGGCGTTGGCGGCCAGGGCGGCGATGACGGGCAGGTACGAGCGCAGCCCGTCGGCCAGCGCGACGGCGCGGTCTGCGCCCGTGACGCCGACGTGGACGTGCAGCCCGAACGCGAGGGCTCCGAGCCGCGCCGCCTGGCCGTACTCCTCGGTCAGCTCGGCGTTGCGGTCGCCGGGCGCGGGGTCGGCGGACACGCTCAGCGGATGCGTGCCCGAGGCCAGCACCAGCACGCCCGCCGCGTCTGCGACCTCGAGCAGGCGGCGACGTCCCGCTCGCAGCTGGTCGACGACCTCGTCGGCGTCGCGGCAGACGTCCGTGACGACCTCCAGCGCGGCGGCGGGCAGCTCCGGCTTGAACCGATGGGGTGCCTCGAGGGCGGCGAGCAGCTCGGCGCCCCGCGGCGCGAAGCCGAGGTCGTCGGGGTCGAGCAGGACGAGCTCCTCCTCGGCGCCGACCGTCAGGTCGACGGCCGACGCGAACGTCGTCCGCAGCTCCTGCTCGGTCGTCGTCTCGATCTGCATCGTCCGCGAGCCTATACGCAGCCCCGGCCCGTCCGGCTCGTAGGCCGGAGCGTGCCGGCCGACCTCAGCGTCGGAGGTGGCGCTCCAGCCCGGCGGCGAGCGCCGCCGCGATCCGCTGCCGGAACCGCGGCTGCGTGAGCAGCTGCGCGTCACGGGCGTTCCGCAGGTTCCCGCACTCGACCAGGACCTTCGGCACGTCGGACAGGTTGAGCCCCCCGAGGTCGCCGCGCGCGTGCAGGCCGCCGCGGCCCGCGTAGCCCGCAGGCGGCAGTCCGGTCCCGGCGGCGTAGGCGTCGCGGACCGTGCGCGCCAGGCGGGCGGACGGCGCCGCGATGTCGGCCGTCAGGCGCGGCAGGGCGACGGGGTGGATGACGTGGAACCCCCGGGCTCCGACCGCCGCGCCGTCGGCGTGGATCGACAGGGCCGCGTCGGCCCGGGCACGGTTGCCGACGGCCGCCCGCTCGGTGATGCACGGGCCGACGCCCGCGTTCGACCGGCGGGTCAGCACGACGACCGCGCCGCGCGCCTCGAGGATGCGGCGGAGTCGCGTGGCGACGTCCCAGCTGAAGGCGGCCTCCGGGTAGCCGGAGGCGGTCGCGGCGCCGACCGTGTCACACGCCTTGCGATGGGTCCCCGCCCAGACGAGGCGGTTGATGACGTCGGGTCGACGGGCGTTGCCGCCGTTGTGTCCGGGGTCGAGGGCGATCACGCGGCCGGCGAGCGGCGCGGGACGGGCGGCGCCGTCGGCCGCGGCGGGCCCGGCTCGGGCGGGGTCCGCGCCGCCGACCACGACCGTCACGACCGCGGCCACCGTCCACGCGGGGCGCATCGTCAGAGCACCTGCCGCAGGAGCCGCAGCGCGTTCCCGTGCTCGACCGCCGTCACGGCGGGCGGGTCGACGCCGCGGGCCGCGAGCGCCGCGGCGAGGTCGGCGTAGACCGTCGCGCGGTCGGCCTCCGGGAGCGCGCTGAGCGAGCGGTCCGCGTCGGGCGGCAGGCCGAGCTCCGGCGGCTCGGGGGGACCGTCCGGCAGGTGGGCCACGAAGTCGGCCCCGACCGCGGGCAGCGACGCGCCCCCGACCGCGAGCAGGTGCGCGTGGTGGTCCGCCATACGGTCCACCGTCTCGCCCGGCCCGAGGAACACGCGCTGGACGTTCAGGCCGCACACGCCGTCCCGCTCGACGAGCGCACCGAGGACGTCGTCCGACACGTTGCGCGAGCTCGGGTACACCGCGGCCGCGTTCGAGTGCGAGGCGAGCACCGGTCCGCCGAAGCGCTCCAGGGCCTCGAGTGCGCCACGCTCCGTCAGGTGGCTGACGTCGAGCGCCATCCCCGCGTCCTCGAGCTCGGCGAGGAGACGCACGCCGAGCGGCGTGAGGCCGGCGCCGGTGTCCTCGGCGGCGCCCTCCGCGAAGGCGTTCGTGCGGTTCCAGGTCGGGCCGAGGAGGCGCACGCCGAGGCGGTGGAACAGGCGGACGAGCGCCGGGTCGCGCCCGAGCGGCTCGGCGCCCTCCACGCTCAGCACGCCCGCGACCGCGCCGGCCCCGAGCGCCTCGTCGAGCTCGGCGGCCGAACCCACGATGCGGAGCGCGCCGTCCGAGGCGTCGGCCTCGCGGTGCGCTGCGTCGATCAGACGGAGCGCCTCGCGGAGGGCCCCCTCGGGAACGACCTGGCTCGGCACCCAGACGGCCAGGACCTGGACCCGCACGCCCGCAGCCGCGAGGTCGGGCAGGTGGCGGCTCCGGAAGACGTCGCGCTCGCCGGCCAGCCGCCGGTGCGCCACGTCGAGCAGCAGGTCCGAGTGCAGGTCGACGACCACGCGCCGGGCGTGGTCAGGCGCGGTCGCCGAGGCGCAGCATCACGACGATGAGCACCACGACCGCCACGATCACGCCCAGCGCGATCGCGGTCGTCACGAGCGGCACGAAGACGGCCGCGAGCAGCAGCGCGAACGTCAGGATCCAGGAGACCTGGACGGCGGCGTAGCTCGGGAGCCGGCGGCCGACCTGCAGGTGGAAGATCCCCATGACAACCGCCGCGACCATCGTCAGACCGACGTTGAAGTCGGTCACGATGCCCGCCACCACCAGCCCGAGCGCGAGCACGAGGGCCAATCGCACGCGCAGACGGCGGAGTCGTCCGCCGAGGCCCCCCACGGGCGCCCGCACGGCGCCGCGGCGACCGGCGTCGAGGATGCGGACGCGCGAGGAGGAGACGTCGATGCGCTTCACCGTCCGCCAAGCGTAGCGTGTGCCGTCCAGACGGCTCCTGGAAGGTCGAGCAGCGCGCGCTCCGCCGCCCGCTCGTCGCCGAAGAGCGCGAAGACGGCCGACCCCGACCCGGCCACGGCGGCGGCGAGGGCCCCGCGGGCCTGGAGCTCCTCCCGCAGGCCGCGGCAGCGCGGCTCGAGTCGCTCGGCCACGGGGCCGAGGTCGTTGTGCACCGCCCGGGCCAGATCGTCGAGGCCCGCCGGCTGGCGGAGGATCGGCGGGATCGGTCCGGACGGTCGGTAGGCGGCGTAGACGTCCCGCGTGGCGAGCGGCACGCCGGGCCACGCGAGCGCGACGCCGCAGCGGGGGAGCGGCAGGCCGGTCCGCAGCGTGTCCTCGCCGCGGCCGCGGACGAGCGCCGGGCCGTCCTCGAGGAAGAACGGCACGTCGGAGCCGATCTCCGCCGCGATCCGGCGGAGCGTCGCGGCGGGCACGGGACGCGGCAGCAGGCTGTTCGCCGCGCGCAGCGCGGCGCCCGCGTCGGACGAGCCGCCGCCGAGCCCCGCGCCGACCGGGATCCGCTTGTCGATGCGCACCCGGAAGCCGCCGTCGTGGGACGCCGCCTCGGCGAGCAGGTGCAGCGCGCCGGTGACGAGCGTGTCGCCGTCGGGGAGCGCCGGACACGTCACCTGCGTGCGCGGCGCGACGGCGACGCTGAGCGTGTCCGACACGGGCACGTCGGTCATCAGGGACAGCACCTCGTGGTAGCCGTCGGGTCGGCGCGGCCCGACGCGCAGCACGAGGTTGAGCTTCGCCGGGGCCCGGATGATCCGTGCGCCGACGGCCATCTACAGGCGCTCCGCGAGGAACGGGTACCGCTCGGGCTCGAGCGCCTCGGCCCTGATCCCGGGCGGCACGCCGAGCTCCGCCAGGGCCGCCTCGGCGACCGACCGCGACGCGGTCCCGCTCAGCACGAGCGCGTTGACGAGCGTCTTGCGTCGGTGGGAGAACGCGCCGTGGACGACGCGCACGATCTGCGGCCACGCGTCGCGGAGGGCGCCCCAGTCGCTCCGCCGGCGGAAGCCGATCAGCGTCGAGTCGACGTTCGGCGGCGGCGCGAACACGGCGCGCGACACGGCGTGGGCGCCGGTCCGCTCGCAGGCCAGGCGCATGAGCACCGACACGGCCCCGTAGGCCGGTGTGCCCGCCTGCGCGAACAGGCGCTCGGCCGCCTCGCGCTGGACCATCACGGCCCAGCGCTCCAGCTGCGGCAGGCCGCCCAGGGACTCCACGATCAGCGGCGTCGAGACCTGGTAGGGCAGGTTCGACACGAACGCGCTCGGGCGTGGGTCGAGCGCCGCGAGGTCGAGCGCGAGGGCGTCGCCCCAGTGCAGGCGGACGTTCCCGTGGTGCTCGAGCGTCCGCTCCAGGGCCGGCGCGAGGCGGCGGTCGATCTCGACGGCGTGCACGAGCCGCACGGCGTCGGCGAGGGCGGCGGTGAGGACGGCGAGGCCGGGGCCGACCTCGAGCACGACGTCGTCCGTGCGGAGCTCGGCCAGTCGCAGCGCCACCCGGACGAGGTTGTCGTCGACCAGGAAGTGCTGACCGAGCCGCGTGTCGGGCGTGAGGCCGAGCTCCCGCAGCCGCGCCACGGTCACCTGGGCCCGGGCCGGCGGGTCGGCGGCGGTCATCGACGCGAGGTCTTTCTCAACGGGCTCCTAGGCGCCGTCGGGACGGCGACCGGTCGCGGGCGCGCGGAGCCGGAACGCGCGCGTGGCGTTCGCCGACGTCTGCGCGGCCAGCTCCTCGACCTCGGACCCGCGCAGGCCGGCCACGAAGCGCAGCGTCTCCATCACGTGGGCCGGCTCGTTCGGCCGGCCGCGGAACGGGACGGGGGACAGGTACGGCGCGTCGGTCTCGAGCAGGAGCAGCTCCGCGGGGCAGCGCCGTGCCGCCTCCTGCAGCGCCCCGGCGTTGCCGTACGTCACGTTCCCGGCGAAGGAGCAGTACCAGCCGTGGCCCGCGACCTCCGCGAGCCGGTCGGGCATCGAGAAGCAGTGCAGCACGACCGTCTCCGGCGCCTCGGCGGCGAGCAGCGGCACGAGCTCGTCGGCCGCGTCGCGGGCGTGGATGACGACGGGCAGGGCGACGCGGCGGGCGATCTCGAGCTGGCCACGGAACGCCGCCAGCTGTCGCTCACGCGGCGCGCGGTCGCGGAAGAAGTCGAGTCCCGTCTCGCCGATCGCGACGACGCGCGGGTGGGCGGCGTGACGCTCGATGTGGTCGGCCAGGTCGTCGTCCCAGCCGTCGGCGCCGTGGGGATGCAGACCGGCCGTGGTGTGGACGTCGACGTGCCGCTCGGCGAGCGCCGTGGCGGCGGCCATCTCCTCCCGGCTCGAGCCGATCGTGACCACGCCGGTGACGCCGGCCGCCCGCGCCCGGGCGAGGACCGCGTCCGGGTCGTCACCGCAGCTCGTGACGTGGGTGTGGCTGTCGATCACCGCGGACGACGCCGTCAGGGCTGGAGCGGCTCGTCCACGCGCGGGAAGAGCGGCCCGTCGGCGGCCACGACGGCGCCCGCGGGCGTCAGGCCGGGGCGCGTCTGCTCCCACGCCACGTCCGCGCCGGCGCCGACGACGCGCAGGATGCGCTCCGAGCTCGACGGCGTCACGGCGGCCAGCATCACGGCCACGGCCCGGATGCCGTCGACCAGCGTGTAGAGGACGTCGTCCAGCGCGCCCGATCGCGCCGGGTCCTTCGCGAGCTGCCACGGCGCGCGCTCCTCGACGAAGCGGTTCAGGTCGCGGACGGGGCCCCAGACCGCCTCGAGCGCCTCGGTCAGCTCGAACGCGTCGACGTGCTCCGCGAACCGCCGTGCCGCCGACTCGAGCGCCTCGGCGATCGTCGGGTCGAGGCGGCCGTCGGGCACCCGGCCGTCCCGGTAGCGCGCGACCATCGCCGCGCTGCGGGAGACCAGGTTGCCGAGATCGTTCGCGAGCTCGCCGTGGTAGCGGTCATGGACGCCCGCGTAGGAGACGTTGCCGTCGCCGCCGAAGCGCACCTCCCGCAGCACGTAGTAGCGCAGCGCATCGACGCCGTACCGCTCGATCACGGCGGACGGGTCCAGCACGTTGCCGGTCGTCTTCGACATCTTGGAGTCGCGGACCGTGAGGTAGCCGTGGATCAGCAGCCGACGGGGGAGCTCCCTCCCGGCGGCCATCAGCATGGCGGGCCAGATCACGGCGTGGAACTTGAGGATGTCC
>CADCWC010000211.1 GCA_902806305.1 uncultured Thermoleophilia bacterium
GCCTTCGCGATGTGCGCGCGGTCGTTGAGGATCATCTGCATGAGGCCGCGGTGGTACTTCATCACCGGGCACTGGCCGGTCACGAAGGTGTGCGACTTCGCCCAGCCGAGGCCGAGGCGGAGCGACAGCGACCCCGTCTGGGCCGCCTCGTCGACGCCACCCGGGTCGCCGGTCACGTACAGGCCCGGGATGCCGATCGAGCCCGCCGCGCGGGTGACCGTCATGAGCGAGTTGAGCACCGTCGCCGGCGCCTCCTGACCGGCGTCCTGACCGTGGCCGCGCGCCTCGAAGCCGACCGCGTCGATCGCCGCGTCGACCTCGGGGACGCCGAGGATCTGCTCGATCAGGTCCTGGGGCTGGCCCTGCGAGATGTCGATCGTCTCGCAGCCGAACGAGCGGGCCTGCTCGAGGCGCTCGGGGATGAGGTCGCCGACGATGACCACCGATGCCCCGAGGATCTGCGCCGAGTAGGCGGCGGCGAGGCCGACCGGGCCCGCCCCCGCGACGTACACGGCGTCGCCCGGACCGACCTTGGCGGTGTAGGCGCCGTGGAAGCCGGTCGGGAAGATGTCCGACAGCATCGTCAGGTCGAGGATCTTCTCCAGCGCCTGCTCCTTGTCGGGGAACTTGAGCAGGTTCCAGTCCGCGTAGGGCACGAGCGCGTACTCGGCCTGGCCGCCGACCCAGCCGCCCATGTCGACGTAGCCGTACGCCGAGCCCGGCCGGTCCGGGTTGACGTTCAGGCACACGCCGGTGTCGCCCTGCTTGCACATCCGGCACCGCCCGCAGGCGATGTTGAACGGCACGGAGCAGAGGTCGCCCTCCTTGATGAACTCCACGCCGGGGCCGACCTCGATCACCTCGCCGGTGATCTCGTGCCCGAGGATGAGCCCCTCGGGCGCCGTCGTGCGCCCGCGGACCATGTGCTGGTCCGAGCCGCAGATGTTCGTCGAGACGACCTTCAGGATGACGCCGTGGTCGCAGCGGCGACCGACGTTGCGCGGGTCGACGCCCGGGCCGTCCTTGAGCACGAGCTCGGGGTAGTCGATCGTCTGCACCTCGACCTTGCCCGGCTCGATGTAGGCCACTGCCCTGTTGCCTGCCATGCGCGCTCCTTCGGTCCGACGTGGGACGGGGCCGGTACGGTACGCCTCCGCGGGCGCCCGGTAAAGATCTCGTACGCCGTGCTTCGCCCGACGCGGACGCGTGGCCGACCGGTCGTCAGGGCGCCTCGTAGGACCGCGGCAACGGCAGTCCCCGCTCGACCATGGCCGCGCGGGCGCGGTCGGGGTAGTCCGTGATGATCCCGTCGATCGCGAGCCTCAGCACCTCGCGCAGCGCCCGCGGCTCGTTGACCGTCCAGGGCACGACCTCCAGGCCGAGCCGGTGCGCAGAGGCGATCATGTCGGGCGTCAGGTACCAGGCGAACGCCGGGGTGCCCCACGCGCCGGTGCCGTAGGTCGGCGACAGGACGTTCGCGCCGATGTGCCTCGCCGCCCGGGCGACGTCGCCGCCGAAGCGCGGGTCGTCGACGTCGAGTCCCGCGAGCCACGGCGAGGGCCCGGCCACGCCCGCCTGCACCGTCTTCGGCTCGACCAGCGCCACGAGGTCGATGAGCCGTGACTGGCGGCGCGCCACCTGCAGGGTGCGCCAGTCGAAGGACTGGATCGAGGAGCGGCGGAGCTTGCCGTCGGTGCGGATGACCCGCATGACGGCCGTCGCGAAGCGCCACGGCCCGAACGTCTCCTCGGGGAGGGTCGGGTCGAGCTTGGTCTCGATGTTGAAGCGCACGTCGTCGGCCCCGTACCGGTCGGCCAGGTCGAAGACCTGCCGGAGGGTCGGCATCCGCGTGCCGGGCACCGGCTCCTGCGTGCGGACGAACGGGTCGCCGGCCGGGTCGGCGGGGGTTCTCGTCCCACAGTCGAGCGTCCGGATCTGCGCGTACGTCAGGTCCTTGATGAGCTTGCCGACGTAGGGATACGCCGGGTCGCCGGGGAATGTGGGGGCGGTGTCCCGGCACTCGAGCGTGGCGATCCGTCGCTCGTGGCTGACGACGACCACGCCGTCCCGCGTCAGCCCGGTGTCGAGCTCGAGCGTTGTGACACCGAGCTCCAGCGCCTTCGCGAAGGCGGGCAGCGTGTTCTCCGGGCGGAGCCCCCGCGCGCCGCGGTGGCCCTGCAGGTCGAAGGGCGTCCGCGCCCCGGCGGCCTCTCCGCCTGCCGGGGCGGCCGTGGCCATGGACGCGACGCCGACCTGGGTGGCGGCGCAGGCGAGCAGCACGGCCGGGATTCTGAACGATCGTCTCACCGGAGGTCCTTTCGTCCGGCGGACATCGGCTCGGGAGGGCCATGACCTAGACTCCCGCCCCGTGAGGGCGCGAAGGCAGCGACGCCGGCCCCGAGGCCTCCGATCCCCGGCCGAGCGGCGGCGCGCGGAGCGGCGGCGACGACAGCGCACGCGTCTGCTGCCACTCGTGCTGCTCGTCGTCCTGATCTTCTCGGCGGGCGCGCTCTCGATCGGCGCCACGTCGGCCGAGCCGCCCGCAGGCGACGACCTGCCCGCGCCCGTGACCTCAGGCCCGGACACCACCGCCCCATCGACGGTCGCCGAGCCGCCTGCGCCGGACGGCCTGCCCGGGGCCACGTCCGAGCCGGCGCCGACGGTGCCGGACGACCCGCGGCACGAACCCGGGCCCGAGGAGACGGAGGCCGAGCCGCCGACCGCGCTCGAGCCGCCCGTGGTGGAGGCGGCCCCGGCGTTCCCGGCCGTCCGGTGGCGCCGGTCGCGCGCCCTCGGCAGCCACACCTCGGGTCGGCTGGTCCGCGGCGTCCTCCTCCCCGGGGCCGGCGAGCGGTTCGTGACCTGGGATCCGATCCTCCGTCGATCCCCGAACCGCGCCTGGCGGCGGTGGGGGTCGGACCAGCTGATCCGTACCCTCCTGGCCGTGGCCGACGCCTACCACGCGGCCGACCCGGATGCCCCGCCGCTCGTGATCGGCGACCTGTCGCGACCGGGCGGCGGCGAGTTCGGGAGCCGATTCGGCGGCCTCGGTCACGTCTCCCACCAGAACGGCCTCGACATCGACATCTACTACCCGCGCCGGGACGGCGCCCTGCGGCCGCCGCGGAGCGTCGACCAGATCGACCGACCGCGGGCCCGGCGGCTCGTCCGCCTGTGGCTGCGGGCCGGCGCGAGGTTCGTCTTCGTCGGGCCGCGCACCAACCTGACCGGCGTGGGTCCACGGAGTCGCGTCCAGGCGATCCGCTACCACGACAACCACATCCATGTCCGCCTCCCGCGGCGAGGAGGCTGAGTGCCCGAGCAGCACGAGCGCGTCTTCCTGATCACCGGCGCGTCGAGCGGCATCGGCGCCGCCGCGGCGCGGCACGCCGCCCGGGCGGGCTATCGCGTCGTCCTGGCCGCCCGCTCGGAGGACAAGCTCCGCGCGCTCGCCGACGAGCTCGGCGGCGACGACCGAGCGCTCGTGACCCGCTGCGACGTGACCGAGTGGGACGATCAGGCGGCGCTCGTGGCGCGCACGCTGGAGCGGTTCGGCCGGCTCGACGTGGCGTTCGCGAACGCGGGCTTCGGTGGACCGCGGGGGTTCCTCGAAGGCGACGTGGACGTGTGGCGCGCGATGGTGCTCACGAACGTCTACGGGGCGGCGCTCACGATCCGGGCCGTGCTCCCGGCGCTGACGGAGGCGCGGGGTCACCTGCTCCTGACCGGCTCCGTGGCCGGGCGACGGGCCCTGCCCGGGTCGCTCTACTCGTGCACGAAGTGGGCGGTCACGGCCATGGGCGAGGCGGCCCGCCAGGAGCTGAACGGCACTGGCGTCCGCGTGACGCTGATCGAGCCGGGCATGGTCGACACGCCCTTCTTCGACAACCCGCCGACGAACGGCCTCGAGGCCGACGACATCGCCCGCGCCGTCATGTACGCCGTCTCCCAGCCGCCGCACGTCGACGTCAACGAGCTGCTGATCCGCCCGACCGCCCAGGACACCTGAGCCTCGGCCGCGGATGCCGGCGTCCCTTCGGGTGGACCGACGACCCTCCGCCGCCCGATCGGTCGTCGAGGCCTCGCTATCCTCGGTGTCGTGGCCGACCTGATCGACTCCGGCTGGGCCGCGTGGCTGCCGCGTGAGCTGACCGCCGCCCTCGAGGCGCTCGCGGGCGGACCACCCGCCCGGCGCGCGTTCCGGCTGCTCCTGGAGCGGGATCCCGACGACGACCGGCGTGCCCGCTGGGAGCGGTTCCGCCTCGTCGCGCCGTCGCGCCTCGACGTCCCGTACGAGCCCGACGACCTGACCGCCGAGGGCGCCTACGCGCTCCTCGAGGGCCTCGGCCTGGTCGCCGGCAGGCCGCCGCGGCCGGTCGCGGCCGAGGCGGTCGAGCTCGTCCTGACGCTCGACCACGAGGACCTGCGCGAGCTGGACGCGTTGCGGGGGGCGCGCGACCCTGGCGTCGTGTCGGCCACGACGCCGGTCTCGGACCTGCCGGCCCTCGGAACGACCTTCGGCGCCGAGGTCGGGCGGAACGACCCGTGCCCGTGCGGCTCGGGTCGCAAGTTCAAGAAGTGCCACGGCGCCTGACGGCCGGCGCCCGTCCTCCGGCGCCGCGGTGAGCGAGGGGGAGCGGCCCGGCTCCGAGGGGGACCTGCCCCTCCGCGACCTGGCCGCGGCGTACGGCGTCGCGACGGAGTTCGCCGACTGGCAGGGCCGCGCCGCGCCGGTCGCGGCAGCCACGGTCGTGGCCGTGCTGGCGGCGCTCGGCGTCGACGCTCCTACGCCCGCCGCCGTCCGCCGCGCGCTCGACGAGCACGGGCGCGCCACGTGGAGCCGGATGCTGCCGCCGTGCGTCGTCACGCGGCAGGACCGGACCCGCTCCGTCGACGTGCACGTCCGGCACGGGGACCCGGTCGAGGTGTGGATCGAGCTCGAGGACGGCGGGATCGGGCCGGGGCTCGGCCAGCTGGAGAACTGGACTCCGCCGCGCGACATCGACGGTCGGCTCGTCGGCCAGGCGTCGTTCGAGGTGCCCGGCGACCTGCCGCTCGGCTACCACACCCTGCGCGCCCGCTCCCCGCATGAGGAGGCCTCGACGACCCTGATCGTCACCCCCGGTCGCCTTCGTCCGCCCGAGCGACTGGGCGCGCGGCGGGCGTGGGGGTTCGCCGCGCAGCTCTACAGCGTCCGCTCCCGCGGGTCGTGGGGTGTCGGCGACCTCGCCGACCTCGCGGACCTGGCCGTCTGGTCGGCGGCCGAGGCGGGCGCCGGCTTCGTGCTCGTCAATCCGCTCCACGCGGCCGCGCCGGTCGTCCCGCTCGACCCCTCGCCCTACCTGCCGTCGACACGTCGGTACGGCAACCCGATCTACCTGCGCGTGGAGGCGATCCCGGAGTTCGTCGACCTCGACGACGCCGCCCGGGCGCGGGTGCTCACCCTCCGCCGACAGGTCCACGAGCAGCTCGACGGCGCGGACCGGATCGACCGGGACACGGCCTGGACGGCGAAGTGCGCCGCCCTGCGGCTCGTGTCCGAGGTTCCCCGCCGCGCGGGGCGGGAGATCGCCTACGCGGCGTACCGCCGTCGCGAGGGGCCGGGGCTCGAGGACCACGCGACCTGGTGCGCGCTCGCGGAGCTGCACGGTGCCGAATGGCGGTGCTGGCCAGAGGCGCTCCGCGACCCGCGCTCGCCCGTGACGCTCGCGTTCCGGGCGGAGCACGCGGAGGCCGTCGACTTCCATCGCTGGATGCAGTGGGTGCTGGACGAGCAGCTGGCCGGGGCGCAGGCCGCCGCGCGGCGGGCGGGCATGGCACTCGGCGTCGTGCACGACCTGGCGGTCGGCGTGAGCGCGGACGGTTCCGACGCCTGGAGTCTGCCGGACGTCTTCGCGTCCGGCATCACCGTCGGGGCGCCGCCCGACGCCTTCAACCAGCACGGGCAGGACTGGACGCAACCGCCCTGGCGGCCCGACCGCCTGGCGGCGCAGGCCTACGCGCCGTTCCGCGACGTCGTGGCGGCGGTGCTCCGGCACGGGGGCGGCGTGCGCGTCGACCACATCATGGGGCTGTTCCGGCTCTGGTGGATCCCGGTCGGCGGGCTCCCGACCGACGGCACGTACGTCCGGTACGACCACGAGGCGCTCGTCGGCATCCTCGCACTCGAGGCGCACCGCGCCGGCGCGCTCGTGGTGGGGGAGGACCTGGGCGTCGTCGAGCCGTGGGTCCGCACGTACCTGGCCGAGCGCGGCATCCTCGGCACGTCGATCCTGTGGTTCGAGCGTGACGTCGACGGCGCCCCGCTGCCGCCGGAGCGCTGGCGGGAGGACTGCCTCGCCTCCGTCACGACGCACGACCTGCCGCCGACCGCGGGCTATCTGGCCGGAGACCACGTGCGCCTGCGCGAGACGCTCGGCCTGCTGACCCGTCCCATCGCCGAAGAGCTGGCCGCCGACGCCCGCGAGCGACGGGCGTGGCTCGACGAGCTGCGGCGCCGCGGCGCCCTGTCGCCCGACGGCCCGTCCGACGAGGAGGCGACCGTCGCGGCGCTCCACCGGTTCCTCACCTGGACGCCGGCCCGCCTGGTCGCCGTGGCGTTGACGGACGCCGTCGGCGACCGCCGGACGCAGAACCAGCCCGGCACGCGTGACGAATACCCGAACTGGCGGGTGCCGCTGAGCGGGCCGGACGGCGTGCCGCTCCTGCTCGAGGACGTCTTCGCCGACCGTCGCGCGGCCGCGCTCGCGGCCGTGGTGCGCCCGTAGCTCGAGGACGGACGGGAGCGGTCCTCCTCAGCGCTCCCCGTCCCAGTAGTCGACGGCGCTCTCGCGTCGCACGATCACGTCATCCTCATTGTGGGCGCCGCCGAACACGGCGATCTTGCCGCTGTCGGGGTAGACGACGACGGCCGGGTCGATCTTCGTGGAGAGCATGAGCACGCGAACGGGCTCCTCGCCGCGATTCG
>CADCWC010000212.1 GCA_902806305.1 uncultured Thermoleophilia bacterium
GACGTGCACGCCGCATCGGCGGCGGGCGCGCCGCCAGGGACAGTGGCGCCATGTCACGAGTCGCCCGCACCGCCCTCGCCGCCACCGGCGTCTTCGCCGTCTCGGGCGCCGCAAGCGGCGCGCTCATCGACGAGTACGGCGGGATCGCCGGCGCCCTGGAATGGGTGCTGCGCACGCTCGTCGTGATCTCGGCGGCCGTCGCGCTCGCGGCGGCGTTCGTGCTCGTGCTCCGACTGCGGCGCCGCCTCAGGCCCCGCCCGCTGGCCTGGGCGGCGACGATGCTCGCCGCCACGGGCTTCCTCTTCTTCGTCGTCCAGCCGTCGGTCTTCGCGGTCTACCTCACGCACCTGCCCACGCGGCGCGCCGTGCACGACACCGACCTCGGCGCGGCCAAGCAGCCCGTCACGCTGACGACGGCGAGCGGGCCGCGCGTGCACGGGTGGTACGTGCCCTCGCGCAACGGCGCGGCCGTGGCGGTGATGCACGGCACGGGCAGCAACCGGCTCGGCGTCGCCGACCACGCTCGGCTGCTCGCCCGGCACGGCTACGGCGTCCTGCTCTTCGACTTCCGCGGTCACGGCGAGAGCGACGGTCGCTCGACGAGCCTGCCGTCGGCCCTCCAGGAGGATGCCGACGCGGCGCTGGCCTACCTGCGCAGCCGGCCGGACGTGCGCGCCGGGCGCATCGGGGCGATCGGCGTCTCGCTCGGCGGCGAGGTCGCAGTCCATGCGGTCGCCCGGCGCCCCGAGTGGCGCGCGGCCGTCCTCGAAGGCGTGCAGGGCGGCTCGCCGGCGGACATGCGCGCGAGCAAGCCGGATCCCGCGAGCTACGCGACGCTGACGGCCCTGTACGGGCTGGGCCGGGTGCTCGGCGGCTCGGCGCCCCCCGCGTCCAACCCCGACCAGATCGAGCGCATCGCCCCGCGGCCGCTGCTGCTGCTCTCCTCGGGGCAGAGCACCGAGGCGCGCGCCAACGAGGAGTACCAGCGCCGCGCGGGCCGGACCGCCGCGCTGTGGAACCTCCCCGCTGCGCGGCACGCCGCCGCGCTGCGCACGGATCCCGCGGGCTACGAGCGCCACGTCATCGGCTTCCTGGACCGCGCGTTGCGCTAGGCGCCAGCGCGCGGGTGGTCGCGCTGGCAGGATCTCTCCCGATGGGCGAGCCGGACACCATCTTCTTCGAGGGACCCGAGGCGTTCGAGGCGTGGCTGGAGGCCAACGGCGACACGTCGGACGGGATCTGGGTCCGGATGGCCAAGAAGGGGACGGGGATCGCGTCGCTCGACTGGACCCGGGGCGTCGAGGTCGCGCTGTGCTTCGGCTGGATCGACGGCCAGAGCCGGCGGATCGACGAAGCGTGGTTCATGCAGCGCTTCACCCCGCGCCGGCCGCGCAGCATGTGGTCCAAGGTCAACCGGACGAAGGTGGAGGCGCTCGTGGCCGCCGGGCGCATGCGGCCGGCCGGCCAGGCCGAGGTCGAGCGCGCGAAGGCCGACGGGCGCTGGGACCGCGCCTACGACGGCGTCGCCACGGCGACGGTGCCCGACGACCTGGCCGCAGCGCTCCAGGACGCCGGGATGACGGGCGCCTTCGCCGCGCTGAACTCGGCCAACCGCTACGCGATCCTCCACCGCGTCCAGACGGCCAAGAAGCCCGAGACGCGCGCCCGCCGGATCGCCCAGTTCGTGGCGATGCTCGCCGAGGGCCGGACGCCGCTCTAGCCCTCCTCCTCCGACCTCCGGAGCGCGGTGAACGTCAGGTCCCAGTAGCCAATCGCGGACACCACCCCGGCCACGTCCGCCGAGCGCGCGAGCGCGGCCCGCGGCCAGAAGAGGGCGACGGACGGCGCGAGCGCGGTGATCCGGCGGTCGAGCTCGCCCCAGGCCCGCGCGCGGGCCGTCGGGTCGGTGAGGCCCTTCGCCGCCTCGATGGACGCGTTGATCTCCGGGACGTCGAGCTGGGACAGGTTGTTGTTCCCCGTGCGCGTGATGTTCGCGCCGCTGAACAGGGGATCGATGACGCTCTGGGCGTCGGGGAAGTCGCGCTGCCAGCCGGCAAACGGGCAGACGTGCACCCGCCGCCTGGAGTCCCCGCACTCCTCGTAGGCGCGCTCCGGCCCGAGCAGCCGGAGCCGGACACGGAAGCCCAGCCGCCGCAGCTGCCGGGCCGCGTAGCGGGACGTCAGCCGCCCGAGCGTGTCGGTCGTGCCGACCATCTGGATCTCGCGCCGGCCGGTGTAGCGGCCGCGCTCGTAGCCGGCCCGGCGCAGGTAGCGGGCGGCGAGCCGCCGGCTGCCCGAGGGGCGCGCGTAGAAGTCGAGCCCCGGCCCGGCCCGGCCGCCGGCCTCCGCGAAGCCCGTGGTGCCGGGCGGGAGGTAGTGCGTCGCGAGCGTGCCGGCTCGGCTGCCGCCGATCAGGCGCAGCGCTCCCACGCGGTCGAAGCCGGCGACGACCGCACGGCGGACGTTCACGTCGTCGAAGGGGGCAAGGCGCGTGTTCATCGTCACGTACGCGACGCCACCGGCGCTCGGGAACACGAACTGGGTCGGATGGCGGCGCAGCTCACGGCGCAGCTCGCTGACGGGCGGGAAGTAGTCGCCGCTGAGCAGCCGGCGACCGCGGAGGATCTCCCGCGTGGCGGCGGCCGTGTCCTGCCGCCCGATGCGGATGTCGGCCCCGTCCAGGTGCGCGGGGCGGAAGTCCGTCTCCGGCGCCCAGTTCGGGTTGCGGACCAGCTCGATGCGCCGGCCCGGCCGGTAGCCCGTGAGCGAGCCGGCGGCATCGTTGCGGATCATGTACGGCCCGGTGGCGACGTGCCGGCGCGCGTAGGTGGAGGTCTTGCGAGCGTCGAGCGGCCGCGCGTACTCCGGCGGCACGGGGGCCGTCAGGGCCATCACCATGGCGGCCACCAGCGTCCCGGCGCGGGGCCGCGCCAGCCGGAAGACGAGGGTCTGGTCGTCCGGGGTCTCGATCCCCGGGATCTCCGTCCCGGGCGCGACGCCGGGCCGCGCGCCGACGATGTCGGCGAAGTACAGCGGCGCGTACGGCGAATTGACCGACGAGAAGAAGCCGCGCTCGATCGCGTACTTGACATCGCGGGAGGTGACCTCCCGGTCGACCGGCGGTGAGAAGCGGATGCCCGGCTTGATGCGCACGGTCACCGACAGGCCGTCCGCCGAGATCTCCGGGGGCGCGGCGGCGAGGTCGGGCACCGCCTGCGTGGAGGACTCCGGGCGGAAGGCGAGCAGCGGCCGCTGCGTCGCCCCGTGGACGATGAGCGACCACGACCCGTACGCGATCCCCGGGTCCATGCTGTCGACGTCTCCGGCCCAGAGCATGGTCACCTCTCCGCCCCTCCTGTCCTGCGCGTGACCGGCCGGCGGGAACGCGAGCAGGAGGACGGCGAGGACGGCGAACGGCAGGACGGCAGCGGCCAGGCGAAGGCGGCGCTGCCCGACGGGCACGGGGCGCATGGGGACCCTTCTCGGCTGGTCGGGGCGCCGCACTTCCGCGGCGGCGTCCCTGGGAGGACCGTCATTAGACCGGAAAGGCGCCGAGGACTTCCAGCGCGGGCGTCAGGCCCTGACAATCGCGCGCGAGGGCAATCGCCCGGGGTCCGTCGCCGGGTGCCGCCTTCCCGTAGCTGGCGCGACGGCGCTCGGCGTGAGACGATCGGCGCCCCACCGCGAAGGAGCCCCATGGAGTCGTCAGGCCCGGCCCGCGTCCTCGTCGTCGCCCACCGCACCGCGGCGACGCCCGCCCTGCTTGCGGCGGTGGCGGCGCGCGCTGCGCGCAGCCCGGCGACGTTCACGCTGCTCGTCCCGCGGGCGGTCCACGGGCTACATCGGGTCATGGATCCCGAGACGGGCGGCGACGAGGAGGCCGAGCTCGTCCTCGAGCTCGCGCTGCCGCTGCTCGAGGAGGCCGCGGGCGCGCGCGTCGAGGGCCTCGTCGGCGACGCCTCGCCGCTGACCGCGATCCAGGACGCGGTCAACACCCGCGGCTTCGACGAGATCATCATCTCGACGCTGCCCGCGCGCGTGTCCCGGTGGCTGCACCTGGACCTGCCGAGCAAGGCCGGCGGCCTCGGCCTGCCCGTCACGACGGTCGTCGCGGGCGACCACGCGGCGGCACCCGCCTGACGCGGCGGTCGGGCCGGTCAGTGCGCCCCGGCGGGCGTCCGGCCGCGCAGGACCGCGACGAGCCCGTACAGCGAGACGAAGGCCCAGACGCCCTCGAGCAGCAGGAACCCAAGCTGCGCGTCGAGGGCGGCGAGCACCGCGAGGATCGCCGAGCCGACGAGGTTGAGGACGAGGTAGACGACGGAATGCGGGCTCATGCGGCCGAGCTGCGTGCCCGCGAACCCGGCCAGGACGAGCAGGGCCCCCACGATCTGCGTGACCTGCCCGGCCGCGCCCTCCCCGCCGGCGGCGGCCAGTGTCGTGAGTCCCGTCATGGTCGGAGGCTACGCGCCCCCTCGCCCCGGCTGCGGTCACGAGACCTTCACTCGCGCGGCGGGCGGCGCCGGGAGGGTGGCGCGATGCTCACCTCCCTCCCCCGGCTCGCCGCCCTGCTGCTGGCGCTGGCCGCGCTCCTGCTCGCCGCCGTCGCGCCGGCCGCGCAGGCCACGTCCCCCGCCGCCGGCGCCGACGAGGCCGCGCCGCTCGTCATCGGCCATCGCGGCGCCTCGGGCTACCGCCCGGAGCACACGCTCGCCTCCTACGCGCTGGCCGCCCGCATGGGCGCGGACTACATCGAGCCCGACCTGGTGTCGACCAAGGACGGCGTCCTCGTCGCCCGCCACGAGAACGAGATCGGTGGCACGACGAACGTGGCCGACAAGCCCGAGTTCGCCGATCGACGGACCACCAAGGTCATCGACGGGGTCTCGTACACGGGCTGGTTCACCGAGGACTTCACGCTCGCCGAGCTCAAGACGCTGCGGGCCAAGGAGCGCATCCCGCAGCTGCGCCCGCGCAACACGCTCTACGACGGGCGCTACACGGTGCCGACGCTGCAGGAGGTCATCTTCCTCTCGAACCGCCTGTCGCGGGAGCTCGGGCGCCGCATCGGCATCTACCCCGAGACCAAGCACCCGTCGTACTTCCGCTCCATCGGGCTGCCGCTCGAGACGCCGCTCGTCGAGACGCTGCGCGACAACGACCTCGACCGCAGGCGCGCCCGCGTCTTCGTCCAGTCCTTCGAGCAGGGCAACCTGCGCGAGCTCGACCGCGTCGTGAAGGTGCCGCTCGTCCAGCTCCTGCCCGCCTCGGGCCCGGAGGGTGCGGCCACCCCGCAGCCGACGCTCGGCGAGATCGACGACTACGCCGACGGCGTCGGCCCGCCGAAGACGTACATCGTCCCCCGCGACGCCGAGGGCCGCTCGCTCGAGCCGACGTCCTTCGTGGACGACGCCCACGCCCGCGGGCTGCTCGTGCACCCGTACACCTTCCGCAACGAGAACGCGTTCCTGCCGCTCGAGCTCCGCCGCCCGGCCGACGCCACGGCCGACCCGGCCCTCTACGGGGACGCGTTCGCCGAGTACGCGCAGTTCTTCGCGCTCGGCGTCGACGGCGTGTTCTCCGACAACCCCGACACCGCCGTCGAGGCGCGCGCGGAGGTCCTCGCGGCGGGCTGATCGGTCACTTCACGCAACCTGCGGGGGACCCCACCGTGCGCGCTCGATACGGTCCCTCGCACATGTCGCGTCGCACGAAGATCGTCGCCACCATCGGCCCCGCCTCGCGGGACCCCGAGGTGCTCCTGGCCATGGTCCGGGCGGGGATGGACGTCGCCCGTCTGAACTTCTCCCACGGGTCCCACGACGAGCACGCGGAGACCGCGGAGCTCGTCCGCGAGGCGTCGCGGCGGGCCAACCGGCCCGTGGCGATCCTGCAGGACCTGCCGGGCCCCAAGCTGCGCATCGGGACGCTCGTCGACGAGACCAAGCCCCTGCGGGTGGGCGACCTCGTCACGTTCGTCTGCGGCGCCAACGAGGACGGCGCGGGCGGCAACCGGATCCCGATGCCGTGGCCCGGCCTCGTGCGGGCGCTCGCTCCCGGCGAGGTGCTCTACCTCGCCGACGGGCGGATCCGCCTGCGGACGACGTCGGTCCGCGCCGAGGCGGGCGAGCTCGACGCGCAGGTCGAGGTCGGCGGGACCGTCGCCTCGCGGCAGGGGCTGAACATCCCGGGCCCGACGGCCGAGCTGCCGTCCGTGCCCGAGGAGGACCTCGAGCACCTGAAGGCGGGCATCGAGATCGGCGTGGACATGGTGGCGCTGAGCTTCGTGCGCACCGCCGAGGACGTCCTCTTCGTGCGCGAGCACACCCGCGCGCCGCTCATCGCCAAGATCGAGAAGCCGCAGGGCGTGGACAACGCGGAGGAGATCCTGCGCACCGCGGACTGCGTCATGGTCGCGCGCGGGGATCTGGGCATCGAACTGCCCATCGCCGAGGTCCCGATGGTGCAGAAGCACCTGCTCGAGCTCGCCGGGCGGCTCGCGCGCCCGTCGATCACGGCGACGCAGATGCTCGACTCCATGGTCACGAGCTCGCGGCCGACCCGCGCGGAGGTGGCCGACGTGGCCAACGCGATCCTCGACGGCACGGACGCGGTGATGCTCTCCCAGGAGACCGCGATCGGCAACTACCCCGTCGGCGCGATCGAGACGATGGTCGCGGTGGCCGAGCACACCGAGCGCTACGCGCCCTACACGCGCTGGCTGGAGACGCGCGTGCGCCGTGACGCGCGCGACCCGGCGTACACCGTCGCGCACTCGGCCTGTGCCGCCGCGGCCGAGCTCCAGCTCGACGCGCTCGTCATCCCGACGCTGTCCGGGCGCTCCGTGCGGCTCGTCTCCGCCCACCGCCCGAACGTCCCCATCCTCGCGCTGTCGCCGAGCCGCGAGACCGTCCGCCGGTGCGGGCTCATGTGGGGCGTGAGGGCG
>CADCWC010000213.1 GCA_902806305.1 uncultured Thermoleophilia bacterium
GAGGCGCTCGGCCCGGCGCCGGTACCATGGGAGGATGCGTCCTCCCACCGTGCACGACGCCTGCCGCGACACCACGCCGCGCCGGGGAGCGGCGCGGTGAGCCACGCGCTCTCCGCCCACGGGCATGTGCACCACGGGCACGCGCACGTCCACACGCGCGGGCGCACCAGGCGATCGCTGGCCTGGGCGCTCGCGCTCACGCTCGCGTTCGGCGTCTTCCAGATCGGCGCCGGCTGGGCGTTCTCGAGCGTCGCCCTGCTGGCCGACGCGGCCCACAACGTGTCGGACGGCCTCTCGATCGGGATCGCCCTCGTCGCGGCCTGGGCCGCCACGCTCCGGGCCCGCGGTCGTCGGACCTACGGCTGGGCCCGGCTCGAGATCCTGGCCGCGCTCGTCAACGGGCTGACGCTCGTCGTGCTCGGCGGGCTGATCGCGGTGGAGGCGCTCCGGCGCCTCGACGACCCGCCCGCGGTGCAGGGCGCGGGCGTCGCGGCCGTCGCCGCCGTCGGCATCCTGGCCAACGGGGTCGCGGTGGCGGTCCTCTGGCGCAACGGGGACCGGGAGAACCTGAATCTGCGGGGCGCGCTGCTGCACGCCGCCTCGGACACGCTCGCCTCCGCGGGGGCGCTCGTCGGCGGGCTGCTCGTGGTGGCCTTCGGCTGGCGCGCGGCGGATCCGGTCCTGGCGATCGTCATCGCGGCGCTGTGCGTCGTGTCGGCCTGGCCGCTCGTGCGCCGCCCGATCGAGATCCTGCTCGAGCAGGCGCCGCCCGACGTCGATCCGGACGAGATCGGGCAGGCGCTCGCCGAGGTGGAGGGCGTCCGCGACGTCCACGACCTGCACGTCTGGACGATCACGAGCGGCTTCCCGGCGCTCTCGGCGCACATGCGCATCGCGGCCGACGCCGACCACGGACGGGTGTTGCGCCGGGCGCAGGAGCGGGTACGCAGCTTCGGCATCGACCACACCACGTTCCAGCTCGACCGCGAACGTCCCGTCCTCCTGACGCTCCACCGTCCGGACTGCCCGGAGGCGCCTCGCGCCCGCAGCGGCGAGCCTGCGGAGAGGCAGCCCGAAGGACCATAATCACGGCACGCATGCCCGCCACGGGCCGCACACGGAGAGGATCCCCATGACCGAGGTTCGCGACCAGGCGATCGACACCATCCGGACCCTCGCCATGGACGCGGTCGAGCGGGCGAAGAACGGCCACCCCGGCACCGCCATGGCGCTCGCCCCGGTCGCCTACGAGCTGTACCGGAACGTGATGCGGTACGACCCCGCCGACACGAAGTGGCCGGACCGTGACCGCTTCATCCTGTCGGCCGGCCACGCCTGCATCCTGCAGTACGCCGCGCTGCACCTCGCAGGGTTCGATCTGACCGTCGACGACCTCAAGCTGTTCCGGGAGTACGAGTCGAAGACGCCGGGACACCCCGAGTACTCGCACACGGACGGGGTCGAGACGACCACGGGCCCGCTCGGCCAGGGCGTCGGCAACGCCGTCGGGATGGCCGCGGCCGAGGCGATGCTGGCCGCCCGGTACAACCGGCCGGGGCACGAGATCGTCGACCACCGCACGTACGCGATCTGCTCCGACGGCGACCTCATGGAGGGCGTGGCCTCCGAGGCCTCGTCGATCGCGGGCCACCTCCGGCTCGGCAAGCTGACCCTGATCTACGACGACAACCACATCACGATCGAGGGCGACACGGCGCTCGCCTTCACGGAGGACGTCGGGCAGCGGTACGAGTCCTACGGCTGGCACGTGCAGCGCTACGACGACACGTGGACGCAGGAGACGCTGTCCGAGGCGCTCGCGGCCGCCGCAGCGGACGAGCGGCCGAGCATCATCATCCTCCGCACGCACATCGCGATCGGAGCCCCGAACGCGCAGGACACCCACCAGGCGCACGGCGCGCCGCTCGGACCCGAGGAGATCCGCCTCACCAAGCAGGCCTACGGCTGGCCCGAGGACGCCCAGTTCCTCGTGCCGGACGAGGTGAAGGAGCACATGGATCGGCGCGAGGAGGGCGCGCGCCTCTCGGCCGAGTGGCGGGAGCGCTTCGAGGCCTACCGCGCCGCCCACCCGGAGCTCGCCGCCGAGTTCGAGCGCACCCAGGCCGGACGCAAGCCCGAGGGCTGGACGGACGCGATCCCGACGTTCGACCCCGATCCGAAGGGCATCGCGACGCGCGCCTCCGGCGGGCAGGTGCTGAACGCCCTCGCCGAGGCGATCCCGGAGCTGGTCGGCGGCTCGGCCGACCTCGGCTCGTCGAACCTGACCACGATGAAGAAGTTCGAATCGGTCTCGGCGGACAACTACGAGGGCCGCAACTTCCACTTCGGCATCCGCGAGCACGGCATGGGGTCGTTCCTGAACGGCCTGATCGCCCACGGCGGCTTCGTCGGCTTCGGCGGCACCTTCCTGATCTTCTCCGACTACATGCGACCGGCCGTCCGGCTCGCGGCCATCATGCGGCTGCAGGCCCGCTACGTCTGGACCCACGACTCGGTCTGGCTCGGCGCCGACGGCCCCACGCACCAGCCGATCGAGCAGCTGATGACCCTGCGGATGATCCCGGGGCTCGTGATGCTCCGTCCGGCGGACGCCAACGAGGCGGCCATGGCGTGGCGGGCGGCGATCGAGTACGAGGACGGGCCCGCCGGTCTCGCCCTCTCACGCCAGAACCTGCCGACGCTCGACCGCTCGGTGTACGGCTCGGCGGAGGGCGTCCTGAAGGGCGCCTACGTGCTGGCCGACACGGACGGCACGCCCGACGCGATCGTCATCGCCACGGGCTCCGAGGTCCACGACGCCCTGACGGCCCGGGACACGCTGGCCGAGCAGGGAACGAAGGTCCGGGTCGTCTCGATGCCGTCCTGGGAGCTCTTCCGGGCGCAGGACCAGGCCTACCGCGACCAGGTGCTGCCGCCCGAGGTGACGGCGCGCGTCTCGATCGAGGCCGGCACGACGTTCGGCTGGGAGCGCTGGATCGGGGACAGCGGGATCGCCATCGGCATCGACCGCTTCGGCGCGTCGGCGCCCGGCGACGTCGTGGCCCGCAACCTCGGCATCCGTCCCGAGGCGGTCGTCGATGCGGTGCAGTCGCTGGTGGGCAGCCGTGTTTGAGGGGCTGGGCGAGGCCCGGAACGCCGCCGAGGAGGCGCTCGAGGAGCTGCGCACGCGGGACGCGGCCGCGAAGCTCTTCGCGGCCGACGGGTCGCTGTGGGCCGACGACGACGCGGCGGCGGCCGAGGAGATCGGCGGCTGGATCGGATGGCTGCCCGTCGTCGAGGAGATGCGCGCGGCGGCACCCGAGCTGGTCGCCTGGGGACGGGAGCACGGCGTGCCGAGCGGCCGCTACGAGCGGGTCGTGCTGTGCGGCATGGGCGGCTCGAGCCTCGCGCCGCTCGTCTTCGCGGAGAGCTTCGGGCTGCCGATCCACGTGCTCGACACCACCGACCCGGAGACCGTGCAGGCCGTGCCGGTCGACGGGAGCCTGTTCGTCATCTCCTCCAAGTCGGGCTCGACGATCGAGCCGAGCGTCATGCACGAGTACTTCTGGGAGCAGACGGGGCAGGACGGGTCGCGCTTCGTCGCGGTCACGGATCCGGGGTCGAAGCTCGGCCGGACGGCGCGCGAGCAGGGCTTCCTGCGCGTCTTCGAGAACCGTGCGGACATCGGCGGCCGCTACTCGGCGCTCTCCTACTTCGGCCTCGTGCCGGCGGTGCTCGCGGGGCTCGACATCGTGCCGCTCCTCGACGGCGCGGCCGCGACGGTCCGGGCCTCGGCGCCGGACGCCTACCCGGAGAACCCGGGGCTCGAGCTCGGCGCCGTGATGGGCGGCCTGGCCCGGAGCGGCCGTGACAAGCTGACGGTGGTCGTCTCGCCGACGCTCGCGAGCCTGGGCCTGTGGCTCGAGCAGCTGATCGCCGAGTCGACGGGCAAGCACGGCACGGGTGTCGTCCCCCTGGCCGACGAGCCGCTCGGACAGCCGGTCGTCTACGGCGCCGACCGCCTGTTCGTCCACGTGCGCGTCGACTCGAGCCACGACGACGCCGTCGGCCGTCTTGAGGCGGCCGGCCAACCCGTGCTGACCATCCCCGTGGCGGGTCCCGACGCCCTCGGCGCCGAGATGGTGCGCTGGGAGCTCGCCACCGCCTACGCCGGCGCGCTGCTCGGCATCAACCCGTTCGACCAGCCGAACGTCCAGGCCGCGAAGGACCTGGCGGTCGCGTCGCTCGAGGCCTTCGAGCGCGAGGGCAGGCTCGAGGAGTCCGATCCGGGGGACGTCGCCGAGGCCTTCGCGCAGGCCGTCCCCGGCCGCTCGTACGTCGCGATCCAGGCCTTCGTCCCGCCGACGGCGGCCAACGAGGCGCTCCTCCAGGACGTCCGCCGGACGATCCGCGACGGCCTCGGCGTGGCCACGTCGATGGGCTTCGGCCCTCGGTACCTGCACTCCACGGGCCAGCTGCACAAGGGCGGCCCGCCGACCGGCGTCTTCCTCCAGGCGCTGTCCGACTCGGAGCTCGACGTGCCGATCCCGGGCCGGCCGTTCGGGTTCCGGACCCTGATCGACGCGCAGAGCCGCGGCGATGCGGGCGCGCTCCGGGCACAGGGCCTGCCCGTGGCGCGCGTGCCGCTGAGCCGACTCGCGGAGGCCGTCTCGACGGCGCTTCAGGGCGCCACCACCACACCCAGAGGGGACTAGGCGCATGCAGGTCGCATTCGTGGGGCTCGGCCGGATGGGCGGCAACATGGCGCGACGGCTGATCGACCGGGGACAGCACGAGGTGTTCGGGTTCGCGCGCGACCCTGCGACGATCGAGGAGGCGGAGCGGAACGGGGTGGCCACCGCCGACTCGCTCGAGGGCCTGGTCGGCCTCTTCTCGGGCGGCCCGCGTGTCGTCTGGTCGATGGTGCCCGCGGGCGCCGCGACCGAGGAGACCGTCTCGACGCTCGCCTCGCTGCTCGAGCCTGGCGACGTCGTCGTCGACGGGGGCAACTCGAACTGGAAGCACTCGCAGGAGCGGGCGGCCAGGTTGCGCGAGACGGGCATCCACTTCGTCGACTCGGGGACGTCGGGCGGCGTCTGGGGCTACGAGGTGGGCTACTGCCAGATGGTCGGTGGCGACGACGCGGCGATCGCCGTGGTCGCCCCGCTGCTCGAGACGCTCTCGCCGCCCGACGGATGGCTGCACGTGGGGCCCTCCGGCGCCGGGCACTTCACGAAGATGGTCCACAACGGGATCGAGTACGGCCTCATGCAGGCCTACGCCGAGGGCTTCGAGATCCTGCAGGCCTCCGAGTTCGACCTCGACGAAGGCGCCATCGCGCACCTGTGGAACCAGGGCTCGGTCGTCCGCTCGTGGCTGCTCGAGCTGCTCGTCCACGCGTACAAGGACGACCCGAACATGCACGAGGTGCAGGGGTGGGTCGAGGACTCGGGCGAGGGACGCTGGACGCTGCTCGAGGCGATCGAGAAGGCGGTGCCCGCCCCGGTGCTCGCCATGTCGCTGATCATGCGCTTCCGGTCGCGGCAGCCCGACACCTACTCGGGCAAGGTGCTCGCCTCGCTGCGCAACCAGTTCGGCGGGCACTCGGTGCAGAAGGCGGCACCCGGACGCGACATCGAGAAGGCGGAGAACTGACGGTCATGGCGACCACCACTGCGCCCCCGGTCCCCAATCCGCTTCGCGCCGGCCTGCGCCTGGCGAAGGTCCCGATGCCGTGCGCGGTCGTGATCTTCGGCGCCACGGGGGATCTGGCGGGGCGCAAGCTCGTGCCCGCGCTGTACAACCTCCACCTCCGCCATCTGCTGCCCGCGGGCTTCGCGGTGATCGGCGTCTCGCGGTCCGACATGGGCGGCGACGAGGGCTTCCGGCAGACGATGCGCGACCGCTGCCAGGAGCACTCGCGGACGCCCGTCGAGGAGGCGCAGTGGACCGAGTTCGAGGCGATGCTCTCCTACGTCCAAGGCCCCTTCGACGACGCCGGAACGTACGAGGCGATCGACGCCGCGATCGAGCGCGCGTCGGCCGAGCGTGGCAGCGGCCAGAGCGCGCTCTTCTACCTCTCCGTCCCGCCGTCGATCTTCCCGGTGATCATCGAGCAGCTCGGCAGCTCCGGGCTCTCGGACGAGACCGACGGCCGCTGGCGCCGGGTGGTGATCGAGAAGCCGTTCGGGCACGACCTGGCCTCGGGCCGCGAGCTCGCGGACGTCGTCCACGGCTCGTTCGACGAGCAGCAGGTGTTCCGGATCGACCACTACCTGGGCAAGGAGACCGTCCAGAACATCCTGGTCTTCCGCTTCGCCAACGGCATCTTCGAGCCGGTCTGGAACCGCAACTTCATCGACCACGTGCAGATCACCGTCTCGGAGGCGATCGGCGTGGAGGGCCGCGGCCGGTTCTACGAGGAGGCCGGGGCGCTGCGGGACATCGTCCAGAACCACATGCTGCAGGTGCTGTCCTTCGTGGCCATGGAGCCCGCGGCGTCGTTCGACGCCGAGGCGGTCCGCGACGAGCGCGGCAAGCTCCTCGCCTCCGTCCGGCCGCTCCTGCCCTCGGACGTCGTCCGGGGCCAGTACGCCCCCGGCTTCGCGAACGGGGAGCCGGTCGCGGGCTACCGCGAGGAGGAGGGCGTCGCCCCGGAGTCGGAGGTCGAGACGTACGTCGCGGCCCGGATCTCGATCGACAACTGGCGCTGGGCGGGCACGCCGTTCTACCTGCGCACCGGGAAGCGGCTGCCGAAGCGCGTGACCGAGGTGGCGATCCAGTTCAAGCAGGTGCCGCACCTGCCGTTCTCGTACTCCGCCGCCGAGCAGCTCGAGCCGAACGTGCTCGTGCTCCGGATCCAGCCCGACGAGGGCATCGCCCTGCGCTTCGGCGCCAAGGTGCCCGCACCGCGCGTCGTCATGCGGAC
>CADCWC010000214.1 GCA_902806305.1 uncultured Thermoleophilia bacterium
GCTCGGGAAGTCAGCTCGACGGGTTCCGGCCGGGACTCATGACCGCCGTGCTGGACCGCGACCCCACCGGCGCGCTCGTCCGCCGCGCCGGCGTGATGGCGGTCGTCGTCGTGGGCGGCCCGGTCCGCGCGGGCGATCCCATCGAGGTCTGTCCGCCGGCCGGGCCGCGGCGACGACTCGAGCCGGTCTGACCGGCGTTGTCGTCGCGCCGGTCCGGGGACGCCTCTACCCTGCCCGCCGCGATGCACAGCTTCCTCATCCACCAGCAGGGCGACCACGTGGGCGTCGCGGTGCGCGACGTCGACGCCGGCGAGCGGGCCGTGGCGGTCTTCCTGGACGACGACTCGACGGTCGAGATCGACGTCGCGGAGGCCGTGCCGCTCGGCCACAAGGTCGCCGTGGCGGACGTCGACCCCGGTGCACCCGTCCTGAAGTACGGCCTGCCGATCGGCACGACGCCGGACGGCTTCCGCCGCGGCCACTACGTGCACACGCACAACCTGCGGAGCGCCCGGTGGTAGCAGCCCGGAACGGAGGCGGCCGAGCCCACCTGTTCGGCTACCGGCGCCCCGACGGCCGCGTCGGCATCCGCAACCACGTCCTGATCCTGCCCGTGGACGACATCTCGAACGCCGCCGTGGAGGGCGTGGCGGCGCTCGTCGACGGAACGCTCGCCCTCCCCCACGCCTACGGGCGCCTCCAGTACGGCGAGGACCTCGAGGTCCACTTCCGCACCCTGATCGGCACGGGATCGAATCCGAACGTGGCGGCCGTCGTCGTGGTCGGCATCGAGGAGGTCTGGACGCGTCGCGTGGCCGACGGCATCGCCGCCTCGGGGACGCCCGTGGCCTGGCACGCGATCGAGCGCCACGGCGACTTCGAGACCATCCGGCGCGCCGCCTGGAGCGCCCGCGCGTTCGTGCAGGACGCCTCGGAGCTCCGGCGGGAGCCGGTCGCGCTCGGCGAGCTGCGCATGAGCATCAAGTGCGGCGAGTCCGACACCACCACGGGCCTCGCCTCCTGCCCGGCCACGGCCGTGGCGGTCGACCGTCTGGTCGACGAGGGAGGGACGGTCCTCTTCGGGGAGACGACGGAGCTGACGGGCGGCGAGCACCTGATCGCGGGTCGCATGGCGACGCCCGAGCTGCGCGAGCGCTTCCTGGGCTTCTACCGGCGGTACGTGGCCGACATCGAGGAGGGCGACGCCGACCTGCTCGGCTCCCAGCCGACCGAGGGGAACATCGCGGGCGGCCTCTCGACCATCGAGGAGAAGGCGCTCGGGAACATCGAGAAGACCGGGACCAAGCCCGTGGTCGGGGTCCTCGACCTGGCCGAGGCGCCGGACGGGCCGGGCCTCTGGTTCATGGACTCCTCCTCGGCGGCGGCCGAGCACATCACGCTGATGGGCGCAGGCGGCGCCGTCGTGCACCTGTTCCCGACCGGGCAGGGCAACGTGATCGGTAACCCGATCGTCCCGGTGATCAAGATCTCCGGCAACCCCGTCACCGTCGAGACGATGGGCGAGCACATCGACGTCGACGTCACGGGCCTGCTGACGCGCGAGCTGACGCTGCCCGCGGCCGGGGAGCGGGTGATCGAGCTCCTCTGCCGCACCGCCAACGGCCGGCTGACGGCCGCCGAGGTGCTGCGGCACCGGGAGTTCTCCCTGACGCGGCTCTACCGCAGCGCCTAGCGCGGCGCCGCGATCCCGGTCGCCGAGCGGGACGTCGCACGGCCCTCTCCACCTCCAATCTATACGCCACAGGGGGGCTTGCCGCAAGCCCCCGGTCGTGCCGCATACTCGCCGGCCGTACGTCACAACCGACGGAATGGCAGGAGCGGATGCGCGTGGTGTCGTCGAGGGATCGGGACGGAGTGCGGTCATGACCGAGCATGCGGTGGTGATCGTCGGAGGAGGTCCGACGGGGCTGATGGCGGCGGGCGAGTTGGCGTTGGCGGGCGTGGACGTCGCCGTCGTCGAGCGGCGCGCCGATCAGCACCTCGCCGGCGCGCGCGCAGGCGGCCTGCACGCACGCACCATCGAGGTGCTCGATCAACGCGGGATCGCGGATCGCTTCCTGTCACAGGGGCAGGTGGCCCAGGTCCAGGGCTTCGGCGCCGGCCGGTTGGACCTCGGCGACGCTCCCACCCGGCACCCCTACGGGCTCGGGCTGTGGCAGAACCACATCGAACGGATCCTCGCCGAGTGGGTGGGCGAACTGGGGGTTCGGGTCCGCTACGGCCACGAGGTGACCGGCATCGCGCAGGACGACACCGGCGTCGACATCACGTTGTCCGACGGCCGGTCGCTCCGGGCGGGCTTCCTCGTCGGGTGCGACGGCGGACGCAGTCGTGTCCGACGAGAAGCCGGCATCGCGTTCCCGGGCTGGGATCCCACGACCAGCGCCCTGATCGCCGAGGCCGAGATGGCCGAGGAGCCGGAGCTCGGCCTGCGCCGGGACGCCCGCGGCCTCCATGCCATCGGCCGAGTGGACTACGAGATCCGCGACGGCGAGGTCGTCTACCGGGATGAGGGACCGGTCCGGATCATGGTGACGGACGAGCACCCCGGATCGGAAGGCGAACCGCGTCTGCGCGATCTCAGCGAGGCGCTCGTCGCCGTCTACGGGACCGACTACGGGGTGCACAGCCCCACCTGGATCTCCCGGTTCACCGACACGACCCGGCAGGCGGCGTCCTACCGCGACCGACGGGTGCTGCTGGCCGGCGACGCCGCCCACGTGCACTCCCCGGTGGGTGGACAAGGCCTCAACACCGGCGTGCAGGATGCGGTGAACCTCGGGTGGAAGCTGGCCCAGGTCGTCAAGGGGACGTCGCCCGAGACGCTCCTCGACACCTACCACGGCGAGCGCCACCCCGTCGCCGCCCGCGTGCTGCGGACGACGATGGCGCAGGTCGCGCTGCAGCGCCCGGACGTTCGCACGGAGGCCCTGGGCGAGACCGTCGCCGAGCTCCTCAGCATGGACGAGCCGCGCCGGCGATTCGCCGCGAGGATGTCCGGCCTCGACATCCACTACGACCTGGGCGACGGACACCCGCTGCTCGGCCGTCGCATGCCCGACCTCGACCTGGTGACCGCCGACGGCCCGCTGCGGGTGTTCACCCTGCTGCACGACGCCCGGCCGGTGCTGCTCGACCTCGGTGCGCCCGGCGGCCTCGACATCGGCCGGTGGTCGGACCGCGTCCGGCTGGTCGAGGCCCGGCACGCCGGCGACTGGGAGCTTCCGGTGGTCGGCGCGGTCACTCCTCCCGGTGCCGTGGTGATCCGACCGGACGGACATGTCGCCTGGGTGGGGGACGGCACGGACCTCGGGCTCCCCGACGCGCTGACCTCCTGGTTCGGACCGCCCGTCGCGGCCTGAGCCGCCGCATCCGTCGCCCAGACGGCGCGCGTCGTGGTCGGACCCGACGAGCGATTCGACGGACGCTCCTCGGACGACATGGCGACGACCGCTGGAACGCGCTCGCGGCGCGGCTCCGCGCCTCCGGCGTCGTCGTCGACGCCGCCGATCTCAGGGTGTTGCCTCATGACGTCGTGCCCGGCGAGGCACTGCTCGCACGGCTCGGTCGTCGGGCCGACGACGCGGGTTGACACCCGCTGCCTCGCGCGCAACCGGCGTCAGCGGCCGGCCACCGCCGCCCGCCGTACGGGCCGGCGCTGTCCACGGGCCCCGCAGCCTTGCCGGCCCTTCACGGCGCTGCGCGCCGTCGGTATGCTCCTCAGCTCCAGGGCGATCCCGGAGTCGGAGGCGGAGGGGAACCTCGTGGCCAGCCAGCCGGAGCCCGCCGAGGCGCTCGCACGGCGGGTCGAACAGCTCTCGCGAGACCTCGCCGAGGCGGTTGAGCAGCAGGCGGCCGTCAGTCAGGTCCTCGCCGTCATCGGTCGTTCGGCGTCCGACCTCGAGCCCGTGTTCGAGACGGTGCTCACGAGCGCCATCCGGCTGTGCCGCGCGGATGCGGGCGGCATCTGGCAGCTCGACGGAGACGTCTTCCGGCTCGTGTACGCGTCGGGCGGGTCGGCCGCGCATCGCCGACTGCTGGCCGAGAACCCCCTCGGCCGCGACCACAGGACGCTCGTGGGACGCGTGGCGCTGGAGCGCAGCACGGTCCACATCGCCGACGCGCGCTCGGACCCGCGCTACGAGTGGCAGGCCGCCCGCGAGACGGGCGGCTTCCGGACGATCGCGGGCGTGCCGATGCTCACCGAGGGGGAGGTCGTCGGTGTCATCGCGCTGTGGCGCACCGCGGTCGACGAGTTCTCCGACCGCCAGCTCGATGTCGTCAACACCTTCGCGGCACACGGCGCGATCGCCATCAAGAACGGCAACCTGTTCCAGGAGAGTCACCGGCGCAGTGGCGAGCTGGCCCGGCTGGTGAAGGAGCTCCGGGCGCTCGGCGAGGTGGCCCAGGCGGTCAGCTCCAGCCTCGACCTGCACGAGGTGCTGAGCACGATCCTGGCCTACGCCGTCCGCCTGTCCGAGACGGAGGGCGGCTCGATCTTCGAGTTCGACGAGGAGCGGCGGGAGTTTCACGTCCGGACCGCGTACGGGACCGGTGACGAGCTCCTGGCCAAGCTTCGTCGGACCCGCGTCGGCCTCGACGACACGTTGATGGGGCGTGCGGCGACGGCCGGGCGCGCGGAGCAGGTGTCGGACATCGCCGACGCTCCGGGCGACGCACACCTCGCCCAGCTCCTGGCCGCGGGCTGGCGGTCGACGCTGATCGTGCCGCTGCTGCGCGAGGACGAGATCATGGGAGCCCTGGCGATCCGGCGACGGACGACCGGGGCGTTCCCCGAGCGCACCGTCACGTTGCTCGAGACGCTGGCCAGCCAGTCCGCCGTGGCGATCTCGAACGCGCGCGTCTTCCGGGAGCTGGAGCAGAAGACGCTCGAGCTCGAGGTCGCGAGCCGCCACAAGTCGGAGTTCCTGGCCAGCATGTCCCACGAGCTGCGCACGCCGTTGAACGCGGTGATCGGCTTCTCGGACGTCCTGCTGGAGCGGATGTTCGGCGACCTCAACGACCGCCAGGAGGAGTACCTCCGGGACATCCGCGACTCGGGACGCCACCTGCTCGAGCTGCTGAACGAGATCCTCGACCTGTCGAAGGTCGAGGCCGGTCGCATGGAGCTCGACGTCGCGCCGATGTCGCTGCCCGAGGTGCTGGAGCACTGCGTGACGATGGTCCGGGAGCGGGCCGCGGCCCACGGCGTGCGCCTCCGGCTCGAGGTCGCCGCCGATGTCGGGGTGATCTGTGCGGACGAGCTCCGGGTCAAGCAGGTCGTCCTCAACCTCCTGACCAACGCGATCAAGTTCACTCCGGCGGGCGGGTCGGTCGAGGCCGACGCCCGCCTCGTGGGTGACTAGGCGCAGCTCAGCGTGCGCGACACCGGCATCGGCATCCCGGAGAGCGAGCACGCGCGGATCTTCGAGGCGTTCCAGCAGGGTGGCCGGAACCCGCGGGCGAGCGCCGAGGGGACGGGCCTCGGGCTGACGCTGTCACGGCGGATCGTCGAGCTGCACGGAGGCCGGATCTGGATGACGAGCCGTCCCGGCGAGGGCAGCACGTTCACGATCGCCGTCCCGGCGAGGCGACCCGAGGCCGAGCCGACGGCGGCCGCCGCGGGGGGTGACGCCGCGGAGGCGGACGACCCTCTCGAGGACGACGGCGCGCCCACGACCACCGTCCTCGTCATCGAGGACGACCGCCACTCCCTCGACCTCGTGAGCGTCTATCTCCGGTCGGCCGGGTACGGCGTCGTCGCGGCGACGGACGGCGAGCGGGGGCTCGAGCTGGTGCGGGAGCTGCATCCGGAGGCCGTGATCCTCGACGTGCTGCTGCCGGGCGTGGACGGCTGGGAGGTGCTCGCACGCCTGAAGAGCGACCCGGCCACCGCGGCCCTTCCGGTGATCGTCACCTCGATGCTGGACGAGCGGGGTCACGGCTTCGCCCTCGGGGCGAGCGAGTATCTCGTCAAGCCCGTGCGGGGCGCCGACATCGTCGACGCGCTCCGGCGGAGCGGGGCGACGCCGGATGCCCGGCGCTCGGTCGTCGTGATCGACGACGACCCGGAGTCGATCGCACTCGTCACCGCGACGCTCGAGCCGCAGGGGTGGACGGTGATCGCGAGGGAGAGCGGCGAAGACTGCGTCGGACTCGTCCGCGCCGAACGACCGGCGGTGGTGCTGATCGATCTGCTGATACGGGACGTGGACGGATTCGACCTGGTCCACCGTCTCGGCGCCGACGGTGGGACGCGCGACGTGCCGATCGTCGTGCTCACGTCCCGGTCGATGTCGGCCGACGAGCGACGGCGCCTCGACGGCCAGATCGGCTACCTGGCCGCGAAGGGCGACTTCGACGGCCGCCGGCTGGGCGAGCTGGTGCAGCGCGTCGCCTCGCGCAGGCGGCCGGAGGAGGCGACGTGGCCGGCGAGCTGATCCTGGTGGTCGAGGACAACGAGCGCAACCTGCGGCTCGTCCGCGACGTCCTGCACCACGGCGGGTTCCGCACGATCGAGGCGTCGACCGGCGAGGACGGCGTGGCGCTCGCCCGACGACATGAACCGGACCTGATCCTGATGGACGTCCAGCTGCCGGACATCGACGGCGTCGAGGCGCTCGGCCGGCTGCGGCGGGCCCCGGAGACGGCCGCCCTGCCCGTGGTGGCCGTCACGGCGTTCGCCATGAAGAACGACCGCGCGCGCTTCCTCGCGGCCGGGTTCGACGGCTACCTGGAGAAGCCGATCAGCGTCCGGCTGCTGCCCGCGCAGGTGCAGCGGTTCCTGACCGCCCGCGAGACGGAGGCGCCGCGATGACGGAGGGAGCGACCATCCTGGTGGTGGACGACCTGCCGAAGAACGTCAGGCTGCTC
>CADCWC010000215.1 GCA_902806305.1 uncultured Thermoleophilia bacterium
GGCCGCGGGCTCGGGCGTCGTCCTCGTGACCCGCGGCGCGGACTGCGCCGTCGTCGTGGCGGGCGACCGGGTCGACGCCGTGCCGGCCCCCGCTGTGGAGCTCGTGGACACGATCGGCGCCGGCGGCGCGTTCGGCGGCGCCTTCCTGGCCTGGTGGCGACGGGCCGATCTCGGCCGCGGCGACGTCCGACGGCACGACGCGGTCATCGAGGCGACGCGCTTCGCCTGCCTCGTCGCGGCCCGGACCTGCGAGCGCGCCGGGGCCGTCCCGCCTCGGCTCGCCGAGCTTCACGACTGACCGCCCCGTCGGAGTCCTCACCCTGCGAGCTGTCCGGCCAACGTCCGCCGGACCCGGCGGCGCGCGCGGTGGAGCAGCACGCGCTGTCGTCCGTCGTCGAGGTCGAGGACGCGACAGACGTGCGCGGCGTCCCACCCCTCGACGTCGCGCAGCGTGATGACGACCCGTTGGGTCGACGGCAGGCCGGCGATGGAGCGACGGATGGCCGCGCTCGTCTCGTCGGCCAGCAGGCGTTGCTCCGGGCGGTCGGCGGTCGGTGCGACGAGCGCCGGCGGGTCCGCGGTGTCCGCGGCGCCGTCGTCGCGTCGTGGCGTACGGTCCCCCACACGGGCGTCGTCCCCGAACGGCATGCTGCGGCGCTCCCGGGCGCCGCGTGTCCGCGCCCGGTTGACCAGGATGCGGAGGATCCAGGTCCGGAGCGACGAGCGTCCCTCGAACCGGTCGAGCGAGCGGAGCACGGCGAGCCACGTGTCCTGCACCACCTCCTCGGCCACCGCGTGACTCGGCACGTGACCGGCGGCCAGGCGCACCATCTCCGGCGAGTGGCGCCGCACCAGGGTCGCGAAGGCCTGCTCGTCGCCCCGCCGCAGCGCCTGCAGGAGCCGCTCCTCCTCGACGCCCGGCCGCCCGTCGACCGCGGTGCCGGGCGGATCGGGGCGGGGCTCCATGCCGCGACGATACCCGTGGGCGGGCGGCCCGTCGTGCCGTGCGGGCTCGTTTAAGGATCCGGCAAGAAACGCAGGGCGGCGCCCCCGAGTCTCTATCCCTGACGGCCAGGAGGTCGTCGACGAGTCGCGGAGCGGCCCTCGGCCGCACCGCGTGAGCAGGAGGGACGACATGGATCGGACGATCGTGGGCGTGGGACGGGCCCGGACCGGAGGCCTCGGCGCGCTGGTCGCACTCGCCGTGCTGGCGTCGACCGCGGCGGCGGCCGAGGCGCAGACGAGCGGGGAGGCCGGTCGGGTCGGCGCCGCCCGGCGCGACGCGGCACAGCACCGGCTGCACGATCTCCGCTCGGGCGCCGTCTTCACGATGACGAACGCGCGTGCGGGCAACGAGGTCATCGCGTTCGAGCGCGGACGTCACGGCAAGCTCCACCGGGTGGGCACGTTCGCCACCGGCGGGACGGGCAGCGGCAGCTTCGAGGACACCGCGAACAGCCTCGTGCTCGGCACGGCACAGGGTGAGGCGGCCCCGAACAACCTGATCGAGGAGGGACGCCTGCTGTTCGCCACGAACGCCCGCAGCAACTCGATCTCCGTCTTCCGGGTCGAGCGCCGGCGGCTCGTGCTCGTCGAGACGCAACCCTCCGGCGGCGAGAAGCCCGTCAGCGTGACGGTCAACCGGGGCGTGGTCTATGTCCTGCACAGCGGTGAGACGACGGACGACCTGTTCGACTCCGAGGGCGGCGTCATCGCGAACTGCACCACGGGCACGCCCTCGATCACCGGCTTCACCGTCACGGACGGCGGCGAGCTCACGCCCATCGCCGACTCGACGCGCCGGCTCAGCGGCCGCGGGACGTCCGGATGCGCCCAGATCTCCTTCCATCCCGACGGGAACGTGCTCGTCGCGACGGAGCGGCTCGCGAACGACGAGGGGATGCCCGGCCCTGACGGCGACGAGGGCGTGATCGCCACGTACGTCCGCAACGCCGACGGCACGCTCAGCGAAGCGCGGGTCAGCGAGGCCACCGGCGAGGGCCCGTTCGGCTTCAGCTTCTCGAAGGCCGGCGACCTGTTCACGACGGAGCAGTTCGACGGCCCGGCCGGTCCGATGCGCGGGGCGGCCGCCTCGTACACGGTCGGCGCCGACGGGTCGTTGACGCCGACGGGGCCCTCGGTCGCGAACGGCGGTACGGACACGTGCTGGTTCGTCGTGACGGACGACGGTCGGCACGGCTACACGACGAGCTTCTTCGGCGACGGGCGCATCTCCGTGTACCGGATCGCCCCAGGCGGCGCGCTCGAGCTGCAGGAGGCCGACGCAGCCCGCCGCGTGGACGTCGGCGCGAGCGACATCTCGCTCACGCGCGACAGCCGCTACCTGTACCAGCTGAACTCGCTCGACGGCACGATCGGCAGCTACCGGGTGAAGGCCGACGGCAGCCTGCGGTTCGTGCAGAAGGTGCGGGCGCAGGGCGCGAGCGCGATGGCGGCCGGGATCGGCCTCGCCGCGTCCTGACGCCTGCGGTCGGAGCGAGACGACGCGTGGTCGGCGGCCTCATCGGCCCCGGCCACGCGTCAGCCGGTGCCGGTGGCCTGGATGGCCGTGAGCGCGACGGTGTAGATGATGTCGTCCACGAGCGCGCCACGGCTGAGGTCGTTGACCGGCTTGGCGAGCCCCTGCAGCATCGGGCCGATCGACACCACGTCGGCGCCGCGCTGCACCGCCTTGTAGGTGGTGTTGCCGGTGTTCAGGTCCGGGAACACGAAGACGGTGGCCCGCCCCGCGACGCGGCTGCCGGGCCGCTTGCTGCGTGCCACCGAGGCGATCGCCGCGGCGTCGTACTGCAGCGGGCCGTCGACGGCGAGGTCGGGCGCGCGCTCGCGCGCGATCCGGGTCGCCTCGGCCACCTTCTCGACCGCGCTGCCGCTGCCCGACGCCCCCGTCGAGTAGCTCAGCATCGCGACCCGCGGCTCGATCCCGAACGCACGGGCCGACTCGGCGCTCTGCAGCGCGATGTCGGCGAGCTGCTCGGCGTCCGGGTCCGGGTTGACGGCGCAGTCGCCGTAGACGACGACCTCGTCGGGGAGCAGCATGAAGAAGATCGAGGAGACGAGGCGGGCGCCGGGCGCCGTCCGGATCAGCTGGAGCGCGGGTCGGAGCGTGTCGGCCGTCGTGTGCACCGCCCCGGCCACGAGGCCGTCGACCTCCCCACGCTGCAGCATCATCGTCCCGACCACGATCGGGTCGGCGAGCTGCTCGCGGGCCACCGGCTCCGTCATCCCCTTGTGCCTGCGGAGCTCGACCAGCGCCGGGACGTAGCGCTCCGCGACGGCGGCCGGGTCGACGATGGCGAGGCCCTCGGGGATCGCCAGCCCGAGGCCGCGCGCCACGTCCGTGATCTCCTCGGCGTCGCCGAGCAGGGTGCAGCGGGCGATCCCCCGCTCCTGGCAGGCGACGGCGGCCTCGACGGTCCGGGGCTCCGCGCCCTCCGGCAGGACGATCCGGCGGCCTGCCGCCCGGGCCCGCTGGACGAGGCGGTAGCGGAAGGCGGCGGGGCTGAGGCGCGGCGCGTGGCCGCCCCGCGGGAGCTCCGCGAGCCAGCCCTCGTCCAGGTGCTCGGCCACGTTCCGCAGCACGGCCTCGGCCCGCTCGGCGTCGTCGACCGGGACGCCCGGATCGATGCGGTGGACATGGGTGGCCGTCTCGTAGGTCATCTCGGTCGTGACGAGGATCGGCAGCCCCGTGGCGGTCGCGGCGCGCGTCAGGCGTGAGACGGCCGGGTCGGGTTCGATCCCGACGGTCAGGAGCAGCGCGGCCAGGCGCGTGCCGTTGAGCGCCGCCAGGCAGGCGGCCATGATCACGTCGTGCCGGTCGCCCGGGGTGACGAGCAGGCGCCCCTCCTCGAACACGGCCAGCACGCCCGGCACGGACTGGGCGCAGATCGCCACGTCCTTCACGCGCCGCGACGCCCACTCCCCCTCGTGGAGCGCGCGCGCGTCCAGAGCGCGCGCCAGATCGAGCACGCGCGGCCACGTCAGCTCGGGTGACATCGGCACGGCGCCGACGAGCGCCAGCCCGTGACTCGCGAGCGCGGTTCGGAGCGCCTCCAGGCGGGCCTGCTCGACGTCGGGCAGGCGGTTCACGACGCAGCCGACCACGCGGACGTCCTCGCCGGCGCGATAGGTCGCCCCGGCGATGGCCATCGTCTCGGCGAGCTCCGCCGGGTCGTCCATGCTCGGGGCGCCGACGAGCAGGACGTCCGCGTCGAGGGCCTTCGCGAGCGCCAGGTTGACCTGCCCCGAGTAGACGAGCGCCGCGCTCGGCACGAGGCCCTCCACCACCACCACGTCGTGCGCCGAGCGGACCTCCTCGCCCCGACCGACGACCTCCTCCATCAGGTCGTCGAGCTCGCCGGCGCTGAGCAGCGCCTCGACGTGCGCGGCGCTCAGGGGGTCGGGCGGCTCGAGGGACGTCACGAGGCGGACGAGGGCCGTCGAGCGCTCGGGCGTGGCACCGCCCTCGCCGGGCTGGGCCACCGGCTTGAAGAAGCCGACCGACACGCCGAGGCGGTCGAGGGCGCCGACCAGTCCGAGGCACGTCGCGGTCAGGCCCACCCCGTGTCCCGTCGGGACGACGAGGAGCGTGCGGGTCACGTCCGGGCCTCCAGCACCGCGCTCGTCTCGCGGGCGATCTCGAGCTCCTCGTCCGTCGGCACGACGAGCGCGGCCGGGTTCGTGGAACGGCTGATGCGGCCCCCGGTGGCCCGACCGTGGACGGCGTTCGCGGCGGCGTCCTCGACGAGGCCCAGCAGCCCCAGCCGACGCAGGACGCGGCTGCGCACGACGGCGCTGTGCTCGCCGATGCCACCCGTGAAGACGAGCGCGTCGAGTCCCTCGAGCGGCACCGCGAGCGCCGCGATCGCCTTCGCCAGCCGGTAGACGAAGACGTCCAGGGCGAGGGCGGCGTCGGCGTCGCCGTCCTCCGCGAGCGCGATCACGGTGCGCATGTCGTTGGAGCGGCCGGAGAGCCCGAGCAGCCCGCTCTCCCGGTTCAGCGCGCGCGTCACCGCCTCGACGTCGAGCCCGGCCCGCCCGGCGAGGTAGGCGTGGAGGCCCGGGTCGACGTCGCCTGAGCGGGTGCCCATGACGAGCCCCTCGAGCGGCGTCAGTCCCATCGTGGTGTCGACCGCGACGCCCGCCGCCACCGCGGTGGCGCTGCAGCCGTTGCCGAGGTGCGCCGTGACGAGCCGGAGGTCGGCGGCCGGCCGGCCGAGCAGCTCGGCCGCCCGCCGCGCCACGTAGCGGTGGCTCGTGCCGTGGAAGCCGTAGCGGCGGACGCCGTGGGTGCGGTACCAGGCGTCCGGGACGGCGTAGCGGTAGGCCACGGGCGGCATCGTGGCGTGGAACGCCGTGTCGAACACCGCGACGTGCGGGACGTCCGGGAAGGCGGCCTGCGCGGCCTCCACGCCCGTCACGTTGGCGGGGTTGTGGAGCGGGGCCAGATGGCCCACGGCCCGTATCGCGTCGAGCGTCGCCTCGTCGATCAGCACGGCCGAGGTGAACCGCTCCCCGCCGTGCACGACCCGATGCCCGACGCCGACGATCGGCAGCCCCGGGTCCTCCCTGACTCCGGCCAGCACCGCGGCGGTGACCGCGGTCGGCGACGGGTCGGGCGGTCGGACCGTGGCGGTCTTGGCGCCGCGCGCCGTCCGCACCTCCGCCTCCGGCGTCCCGAGCCGCTCGGCGACGCCCGCGACCGCGACGACGCCGCTCGTCGGGTCGAGGACGGCGAACTTCACGGAGGAGCTGCCACAGTTCAGCACCAGCACTCCGCCACCGTCGGCGCCACGCTCCCCGGGGCCTCTAGCCGAGATAGCCCTCGACCGTGTCCTCGTCGCGCGGCGACGCGCCGTCGGGGTCGAGGCCCGCGGAACGCCGGGCCCGACGCTGCCGCATGAAGTCCCACGCCCGGTCGAGCTCGACGCGGATCGCCTCCAGACGGGCGTGCTCGGCGCTCGAGAGGCCGCTCGCGCCGTGCGCCTCGAGGAGGCGATGCTCCTCGGCCACCAACGTCTCGATCCGGTCACCGATCTGCGCGTCGTCCATCTGACGGACTCCCCTGTCGACGCCCGCGATCGTATGGGCGGTGTCGTCGGCGCGCAAGGACGCGCCACGACCTCCCCGGGGCACGTGCCCATCGCCCGACCGATGGACGGAGCCCGCCGGCGGCTGTACCCTCGGGAGGAGCCGTCGCGCCCGCGACGGAGTCGACCGGTGGCGTCCATGTTGCTGCACGAGTGGGAGCTCCGACCTGATCCCGACCCCGACGGGCCGACGCCCCGCGATCCGATCGACTGGCGCGGCCTGCGGTGGGCGCTCGTGGCCGGGACGGCGTTCACGGCGGCGCTCCTGACCGGCGGGACGGCGCGGGTCGTGCTGTTCTGGATCGCTCTGATCGTGGTCGTCCGCCGCGCCTGGCGTGAGATCGACGGCGTCGGCGGCCTGAGCGAGCACCGGCAGTAGCGATCCCGCGTGCCGTCCGGGCGGGCCGGCACGATCCGTCGCCCGGCCGTGCGCCCGGACCCCGCCCATGGCCCGATCGATCCGACTCCGACGCTGGCAGAAGCACGCCCTCGACCGGTTCGGGGAGCGGCGGGGGTCGGACTTCCTGGCGGTCGCCACGCCCGGGGCCGGGAAGACCACCTTCGCGCTCGCCGCGGCGCGGCAGAGCCTCGGCGTGCGGCCGCTCCGGCGACTCGTGATCGTGGCGCCGACCCAGGCCCTGAAGACGCAGTGGGCGGACGCCGCGCAGGCGCTCGACCTCCACGTCGAGCCCCGGTGGTCCGCCGCCGACGGGCGGCTGCCCGCCGACG
>CADCWC010000216.1 GCA_902806305.1 uncultured Thermoleophilia bacterium
GGTCGAGCTCCTCGAGCGTCCGGGCCACGTTCGCGTGGTAGACGGCCTCGTCGTCGAAGTTCGGCCGGATCGCCTCGAACTCGGCGTAGGCCTGGTCCGGGCGGTCGAGGTTGCGCCACGCCGAGGCACGGTTGAAGCGCGCCGCCGCGTCAGCCGGGTCGATCTCCAGGATCTGCTCGAGCAGCGGCAGCGCCTCCTCCCACCGCTCCGCCCCGAGCGGATCTGCGACCTGCTCCCAGAGCGGATCCTTGCGCATCAGCGGCGCGAGCTCGAGGGCCATCGGGTCACCCGGGTGCGCGGCGCTGAACGTCCGCGCCCAGCGCGCGGCGACGGCCCGGTTGAGCGTGCCGTCCTCGAGCTCGGAGGCCCCCTGCGGGACGATGATCCGCGGGGGGAGCGACCCGCACGCGGCCTTCAGCGGTTCGAGCTCGACGAGCCGCCACTCGGTCATCGCCACGGCGCCCCGCAGTCGGTGGTCCGGGCTCGCCCGTGCGGGCCGGCGACGTCGGCCGGACGCAGCGGGCGCCGCAGGGGCCCGCGGTCCGCGTCGGGGAGGTGGACCTCGAAGGCCGTCATGGTCGTCCCGCACCCTACCGGACGCCCTCGGAGCGGGCGGACGAGGTCACGGCGTGGTCCCGGTCGTGGCCGTCGTCTCTGTCGTGGCCGCCGGGCCGACCGGCGCCGTCTCGCCCGTCGCCGTCTCCTCGGGCGCCGTGCCGGCGGGCTGCGTCGTCGTGCCGGTCGTGCCGTCCGGCTCGGTCGTCGTGCCGTCGACGGGGTCCGTGGCAGTCGTCCCCCCATCGGTCTCCGCGGTCGTGGGCGGCGCCGTCCCCGTCCCGGCCGTGGTCGGCGGGGCGCTCCCCTCCTCCTCGGCGGGCTCGTCCGACGTCGCCGGTGCTCGCGGCGGGTCGGACGACGGCCGGGTCCCGAGGATGCCGCGCGGCCGCTCCGTGGCCACCGGGCGGTCGAGCAGCAGCTCGACGGCGGTGAACGCCGCCACCGTGACGGCGAAGGCGGCGCCCGCCAGCACGAGCACGCGGCGCCACCGGATCCGCTCCCAGAGCCGCAGCCGCGTCACGGGACCCTGCACGACCCCGTCCCGCGCCACGCGGCTGACGGCCGCGACGCGCTCGACCGGTCGTTGGCCGAGCTCCTGGACGGTGATGATGATGATCGGCGTCAGCGCCGCGCCGATCACCGTGCCGACGAGGCCGAGACCGGAGAGCAGCACCGCGGCGAGCGCCGACCCCGCCCCGGCGAGCAGGATCGGCAGGAACGGGAAGCCGGGGCGGCGCTGGTCGGAGGGCAGGTCGTCGCTCATGACGCCCCAAGGGTCGCCGATCGCGCCGCGTCGCACACGCCGAGGCGTCGGTCGCGAGGACGACGGGTACGATCGGCGCACCATGACTCCTCGCCCCCACCGCCCCGGCGCCACGACGCGTCCGGCCGAGACGCCGCTGGACCTCGACGTCGACCTGTCGACCCTCGACGTGACCGACCTGAAGACGCTCCAGCACCGGGTCGAGGGCGAGCTCGCCCGCATCGAGCCGTCGGAGCCGCCGGGCGCCACGGGAGGACAGCTCGCCGAGCACGGCACGGCCGCCCCCGATCCCGACCGATCACGCCGGCTGCGGCAGATGCTCGTCGCCATCGACGACGCCATCGCGGGCCGCACCGACACGGCCGAGATGCCGACCGGCGAGTGAGCCCGGCCTAGCGACATCCCGCGCCCGCGACCTCCCACGGCCGACCGGGCCGGGCGGCGCGATACTACGGGCATGGCTGCCACGGCCCCGCCCGACCTCGCCGCCGAGCTGTTCTCGCCCGCCACGGCGGCCTGGTTCTCGGGCGCGTTCCCCGAGGGCCCGACGCGCGCCCAGTCCGACGGGTGGCCTGCCATCGCGCGCGGCGAGCACGTGCTGCTGTGCGCCCCGACCGGCTCCGGCAAGACGCTCGCGGCGTTCCTGCACGGCATCGACCGCGTCGCCACCACGCCGCGCGTCGAGCAGGGCGTCCGACTGCTCTACATCTCGCCGCTCAAGGCGCTCAACTACGACGTCGAGCGGAACCTCTGGGGGCCGCTCGCGGGCATCCGGGCCGCCGCCGACCGCCTCGGCCTCCCGCGCCCGGACGTCACCGTGGCGGTCCGCACGGGCGACACGCCGCAGCGCGAGCGGACGGCGATGCTGCGGCGACCGCCCGACATCCTCATCACGACGCCCGAGAGCCTGTTCCTGCTGCTCACGTCGCCGAATCAGCGCGGCATGCTGGCCACGGTCGAGACGGTGATCCTCGACGAGGTCCACGCCGTGGCGGCCACGAAGCGAGGCAGCCATCTCGCGCTGAGCCTGGAGCGACTCGACCGGCTCCGCGAGGGGCGGCTCCAGCGCATCGCGCTCTCGGCCACGCAGCGGCCGCTGGAGGAGATCGCCCGCTTCGTCGGCGGGGAGCGCCCGGTGGAGATCGTCGACGCGGGCACCGCGAAGCGCCTCGAGCTCGAGGTCGTCGTGCCGCTCGAGGACATGGCCGACCTGCCGTTCGCCGCCGAGGCGCTGTCCGACCAGGCGGGCGACCCGACCGGCAACCGCTCGGTCTGGCCCGCGGTCTACCCGCGCCTCCTGGAGCTCATCGACGAGCACTCGACGACGCTCGTGTTCGTCAACTACCGCCGCCTGGCCGAGCGCCTGGCGCTGCGCCTGAACGAGCTCGCCGGGCGCGAGGTGGCGCGGGCGCACCACGGCTCCCTGTCGCGCGAGGCCCGCTCGGAGGTCGAGGAGCTCCTGAAGCGGGGCGAGCTGCCGTGCCTCGTGGCCACGTCGAGCCTCGAGCTCGGGATCGACATGGGCGCCATCGACCTCGTCATCCAGGTCGAGTCGCCGAAGTCGGTGGCGCGCGGGCTGCAGCGGGTGGGCCGCGCGGGGCACCAGGTCGGGGCCCCGAGCCGCGGCCGCATCTTCCCGAAGTTCCGCGGCGACCTGGTCGAGTGCGCGGTCGTCGTCGAGCGCATGCAGCAGGGACTCGTCGAGGAGACGCGGGTGCCGCGCAACCCCCTCGACGTGCTGGCCCAGCAGATCGTCTCGCTCTGCGCCGAGGACGAGTGGGCCGTCGACGAGCTCTACGCGCTCGTCACCGCCACCTACACGTACCGCGAGCTCCCGCGGGGACAGTTCGACGGCGTGCTCGACATGCTCTCGGGCCGCTACCCGTCCGACGACTTCGCCGAGCTCCGGCCGCGGCTCGTCTGGGACCGCGTCGAGGGCATCGTCCACGGGCGCAGCGGCAGTCGCGCGCTGGCCGTCTCGAACGCGGGAACGATCCCCGACCGTGGCCTCTACGGCGTCTTCCTGGCCGACGGCTCGGGCGGCCGCGTCGGCGAGCTCGACGAGGAGATGGTCTACGAGGCGCGGACCGGTCAGACGTTCATGCTCGGCGCCTCGACGTGGCGGATCGAGGAGATCACGCGCGACCGCGTGATCGTCTCCCCCGCTCCGGGCCAGCCGGGGCAGATCCCGTTCTGGCGCGGCGACGGCGTCGGCCGGCCCGTCGAGCTCGGACGGGCGATCGGCGCCTTCACGCGCGAGATCATGGCCGAGCGCCGTGCGAAGGCCCTGACGCGGCTGCGGGAGCGGCACGCACTCGACGAGCGCGCGGCGGAGAACCTGCTCGCCTACCTCGAGGAGCAGCGGGAGGCCACCGGCACGCTGCCGACCGACCGGACCGTGGTCGTGGAGCGCTTCCGCGACGAGATCGGGGACTGGCGCCTGTGCCTGCTCACGCCCTTCGGCGGTCGCGTGCACGCGCCGTGGGCGCTCGCCCTGGCGGGGCGCCTCCGTGACCGGCACGGCATCGAGACCCAGGCCCTGTGGTCGGACGACGGGATCATCCTGCACCTCCCGGACGCCGACGAGGCGCCGGGGGCGGAAGCGGTGCTGATCGATCCTGAGGAGATCGAGTCGCTCGTGGTGCGGGAGCTTGCGGGCAGCGCGCTCTACGCCGCCCGCTTCCGCGAGAACGCGGCCCGCGCGCTCCTGATCCCGCGTCGCCGGCCGGGGCAGCGCACGCCGCTCTGGCAGCAGCGCCTGAAGGCCCAGTCGCTGCAGGTCGCCACGGAGCGGTTCGGCTCCTTCCCGATCGCGCTCGAGACCTACCGCGAGTGCCTGCAGGACATCTTCGACCTCCCGGGCCTGACCGGCCTCCTGCGCGGCCTGCAGACCCGGACGCTCGCGATGGTCGAGGTCGAGACGCCTCACGGGTCGCCGTTCACGTCGTCGCTGCTCTTCGACTACGTGCTGCAGTACATGTACGAGGGCGACACGCCCCCCGCCGAGCGGCGGGCCCAGGCCCTCTCGCTCGACCGCGACCTGCTGCGGGAGCTGCTCGGCCAGGAGGAGCTCCGGGACCTGCTCGACGCCGACGCGATCGCGCAGGTCGAGCACGACCTCCGGCGCCGCTACGCACCCGGGGTCGACGCGCTGCACGACCTGCTCCGTCGGCTCGGCGACCTCACCCCCGCCGAGATCGGCGACGCCCCGGGCGTCGAGGAGCTCGTCCGGACCCGGCGCGCCGTCCGCCTGCGGCTGGCGGGCGAGGAGCGGATCGTGGCGGCCGAGGACGCGGGCCGCTACCGCGACGCGACGGGCGCGATGGCCCCGCCCGGACTCCCCGACGCGTTCCTCGAGCCGGTCCCGAACGCCCTGCGCGACCTGGTCCGCCGCTACGCCCGTACGCACGGCCCGTTCCACACCGACGACGTGGCGCGGCGGCTCGCGGTCCCGCCCCAGCGCGTGGCCGACGAGCTCGCGGTGCTGGAGCGCGAGAGCGTCGTCGTGCAGGGTGAGCTGCGGCCTGGCGGTACCGGCCGCGAGTGGTGCGACGCGGACGTGCTACGGCGCATCCGGCGCGCGTCGCTGGCCGTCCTGCGCGCCGAGGTCGAGGCCGTCGCGCCCGACGCGCTCGGCCGCTTCCTGCCCGCCTGGCACGGTCTCGACCGGGGCGGCGCGGGCGGTCCGGACCGCCTGCGGGACGTGCTCGTCCCGCTGCAGGGCCTGGCCCTGCCGGCGGCGCTGTGGGAGTCGGACGTGCTGCCCCGCCGCGTCCCGAACTACCGTCGCGAGCTGCTCGACGCCCTGCTGAGCGCCGGCGAGGTGGTGTGGTGCGGTGCGGGGGACGGCCGCGTCGCGGTCCTCGGCCGCGACGACGCGCCGCTGCTCGGCCCACCGGTCACGACGGCGCCGCGGCCCGAGGGGGAGCTCGTCGACGCGCTCCGGATCCGCCTGGAGCGCGGCGCGTGCTTCTTCGGCGAGCTCGTCGAGGCGGCGGAGGCGGCGGCACCCGAGGTCGCGGCCGCCCTGTGGGAGCTCGTCTGGGCCGGCGAGGCCACGAACGACGCGTTCACGCCGCTCCGCTCGCCCCGCACGGCGCTCCACCGCACCTTGGCCCGCACCACGCCGCCCGCCCGGAGCACGACCGGCGGACGCCGCCTGCGACGTCGACGCGGGTCGACGGCCACGCCGGCCCTGGTCGGCCGCTGGTCGCTCACCGCCCCGCTGTTCACGGGCGCGACCGAGTCCGAGCGGGCTCGGGCCCGCGCCGAGCTGCTGCTCGAGCGGCAGGGCATCGTGACGCGCTCGGGCGTCAAGGCGGAGGGCGTCCCCGGCGGCTTCGGGGGCGTCTACGGCGAGCTGTCCGCGCTCGAGACGCTCGGCGGCACGCGCCGCGGCTACTTCGTGGAGGGGCTCGGCGGGGCCCAGTTCGCGCTTCCCGGGGCGCTCGAACGGCTGCGCGACCTCCGCGTGGTCGAGGGCGAGCCCGAGAGCCTCGTCCTCGCGGCCGCAGACCCCGCGAACCCCTACGGCGCCGCCCTGCCGTGGCCGGAGCGGGTCGAGGGGCGCGCCTCACGGGCGGCGGGCGCGTACGTCGTGCTGGTCGACGGCCTGGCGGCGCTCTACGTCGAGCGCGGCGGGCGTTCGCTCCTGCCGCTCGTCGACGACGACCCGGAGGGACCCGACGTGCTCGGCCCCGCCGTGGCCGCGCTCGTCAGCGCCGGACACGACGGAGCGGTGCCGACCCTCAAGCTCGAGCGCGTCGCCGGCGCGCCCGTGTCCGGCTCGGCGTGGGAGGTGCGCCTCGCCGACGCGGGCTTCCGGCGCTCGCCACGAGGGCTCGTCCTCGAGCGTCGGACGCCCGGTCGCGACGGCGACGGACCGGATGACCCACGCCGTCGATCGGGCGGGGCGGTCGAACTCGGCCGGACCTAGGGGCCGACGACCGCTACCAGCACGGTCCGACGTAGTCGCCGTGCGCGAGGTGCGGCTCGACCGACGGCACGCGCAGCGTGTCCTGGTCGGACCCGGGGTTGTGGCAGATCGTGATCAGCGTGCCGTACTGGTCGAACGCGGGGGTCTCGGTCCCGTCGTCGCGCAGGGCGGGCAGCGCCGCGTCCGACGCCCCGAGCACCGCGCCCTCGGCCGGTGCCGAGTCGGGGACGACGACCGCCGCGGCCTGGCGCCCGACCGACTTGGCCGCCGTGCCCGCGCGCTCGAACCCGCCCGCGAGCGCCACCGCGACGAGGGCGAGCACCGTGAGGAGGACCGCCATGGCGGCCTTGGTCTGGCGGGTCAGGTCCGTGGCGTCAGCCTCCGCTCCGGTCGTACGGACGGGTCGTGCCCGGGCATCACGCCCGATCCGACGGCGTCGCCGTCGCGCGTTGCAGAATACGACAGATTTCGGGCGTGTGCACCTATCCGGCCGGGGCGGTCGCCTCGCCGGCGGCGGCATCGCGCCGGCGCAGCGTCTCCTCGAACAGCCGCAGCTCGACGCT
>CADCWC010000217.1 GCA_902806305.1 uncultured Thermoleophilia bacterium
ATCAGCATCGACGTGCCCCCGAGGCCCTGCGCGACCGCGGTCGGGAACCCGAAGTAGCGGATCGCGATGGTCGGCAGCGTGGCGATCAGGCCCAGGTAGATGGCTCCGGGCAGCGTCAGACGCGTGAGCACACGGTCGAGGTACTGGGCCGTGGGTCTCCCCGGCCGCACGCCCGGGATGAAGCCGCCGTACTTCTTGAGGTTGTCGGCCTGCTCGGTCGGGTTGAACTGCACCGCCGTGTAGAAGAACGTGAACATCACGATCAGCGCGAACTCGAGGATGATCGAGGGCCACGACGTCGGCGCGAAGAAGTCCGACAGGAACTCGAGCCCCGGGACGAGCTGGCCGATCGTGGGTGGGAAGAACAGCACCGCGACCGCGAAGATCACCGGGATGACGCCCGCCATGTTGACCCGCAGCGGCATGTAGGTCGCGCCACCCGACGTCATCCGGCTGCCGACCTGCCGCTTGGCGTACTGGATCGGGATGCGCCGCTGACCCTCGTTGATGAACACGACGGCCACGATCACGGCCAGCAGGATCAGCGGCAGCGACAGCCGCTCGAGCGTCGATCCCTGCAGCCAGGCGCTGACGGCGGTCGGCACGGAGATCAGGATCGAGGCGAAGATCAGGAGCGACTGGCCGTTGCCGATGCCGCGCCGCGTCACGAGCTCGCCCATCCACATCAGGAGCGTCGTGCCCGCGGTGAGGGTGACGACGATCAGCAGGAACGTCTGGATGTTGATGTCGGTCAGGACGTCCGAGCCGCCGAGCGACGACGAGTTCTGGAACAGGAAGACGTACCCGGCCGACTGGAAGGCCGCCAGCGCGACCGTCAGGTAGCGCGTCCACTGGGTGATCTTCTTCTGCCCGGCCTCGCCCTCCTTCTGCAGCTGCCCGAGGGTCGGGACCACCACCGTCATCAGCTGCATGATGATCGAGGCCGTGATGTACGGCATGATCCCGAGCGCGAACAGCGAGAGGTTCTGCAGCGCCTGGCCGGAGAACAGGTTCAGGTAGCCGAGGATCGTGCCGCCGGCCTCGCCCTCGAAGACCTCCCGGAGCTGGGCGGTGTCCACGCCCGGCGTCGGCAGCCACGAGCCCGCCCGGTAGAGCAGCAGGATCGCGGCCGTGAACGCCAGCCGGCGCCGCAGGTCCGGGATCTTGAAGGCGTTGAGGATCGAGGAGAGCAACGGTCCGCTAGGCCTCGTCGGCAGCGAGGGCCGGGTCGACCGGCGCGGCCGTGATGACGGTCGCCGTGCCTCCCGCAGCCTCGATCTTCTCGCGCGCCGAGCGGGTGAAGGCGTTCGCGGTCACGTTGAGCGCGCGCCGCAGCTCGCCCTCGCCGAGCACCTTGACCGGCTGCTTCGTGTTCTTGAGCAGTCCGGCGACGACCATGGTGGCCGGGGTGATCTCGGCGCCGGGCTCGAAGCGCTCGACGAGGTCGGCGAGCTTGACGATCTCGTTCGAGGTCCGGAACGGCCCCATCGGCATCGACTTCTTCATGTGCGGGCCGCGAAGCTTGCCCATGCGCATGTAGAGCGGCATCTGACCGCCCTCGAAGCCGGGCCGCATGTTGTGCGAGCCGGACCGGGACTTCTGGCCCTTCTGGCCGCGCCCGGACGTCTTGCCCGTGCCCGAGCCCTTGCCGCGCCCGATGCGCTTGCGCTCCTTGGTCGAGCCCTCGGCGGGGCTCAGCGTGTGCAGTCCGATCTCGGGCATCTCAGCGGGCCTCCGCCTGGCTCGTCGCCGCGTCGTCCGCGGCGGACTCGTCGATCCGGACCAGGTGGTCGACCTGGAGCAGCATCCCGCGCAGCGCCGGCGAGTCCTCGTGCGTGCGGCTCTGGCCGATGCCTCGCAGCCCGAGGGCCCGCAGGGTGCCCCGGTGCCGCTTGGAGGTGCCGACCGACGAGCGCACCTGGGTGATGGTCTTCGGCATCAGGATACCTCCGCCCCGGCGCCGACCGGCGTGTGGGTGCCCACGGCCGTGCCGGCGGGCAGGGCATCCGCGATCGCCGCGGCCGCCGTCGCGGCGGCCGTGTCCTCGGCGCGGGCGTCCGCGGCGGCGCGGGCATCCGCCAGGCGGTGCGGCAGGATCTCCGAGACGCGCTTGCCCCGCAGCTTCGCGACCTCCTCGGGCCGGCGCAGGTTGCGCAGGCCCTGCTCGGCGGCGCGGCAGAGGTTGATCGGGTTCGACGTGCCGAGCGACTTGGCCAGCACGTCCTTGAGCCCCGCGAGCTCGAGCACCGCGCGGACGCCGGCACCCGCGATGACGCCCGTACCGGGGGAGGCAGGCTTCAGCATCACCTTGCCGGCGCCGTAGACGCCGACCGTCTCGTGCGTGATCGTGTTGTGGTGCTTCGGCACGCGGAACATGTTCTTCTTGGCGTCCTCGACGGCCTTCTGGATGGCCAGGGGAACCTCGTTCGCCTTGCCGTAGCCGACGCCGACGGAGTCGTGCTCGTCGCCGACGACCACGAGGGCCGTGAACGAGAAGCGTCGGCCGCCCTTGACGACCTTCGCGACGCGGTTGATCTCGACGACCCGCTCCTGGAGCTCGCGGCCGTCGCGCATGGTCGGAATTCGTCCCACTAGAAGTTCAGTCCTCCCTCGCGCGCGCCGTCGGCGAGCGCCTTGACGCGCCCGTGGTACAGGTAGCCGCCGCGGTCGAAGACGACCGTGGAGACCCCCGCCGCGCGGGCGCGCTCGGCCACGAGCAGGCCCGCGGCGCGAGCCTTGGCCGTCTTGTCGCCGTCACCGACGAGCCGCGAGTCGGCGGCCGCGACCGTGTGGCCGCGCTCGTCGTCGATGACCTGCGCGTAGATCGACGTGTTCGATCGGTACACGGCGAGGCGCGGACGATCCGTCGTGCCGCCGACCTTGCCGCGGACCCGGGTGTGGCGGCGCCTGCGCGCCGCGTCCTTCGTCAGCTTTGCCATGTCCTCGTTCTCTCAGTTCCTCGTGTGCTCTCGGTCGGAGCGCTACGCGCGCTTGCCGACCTTCCGGGCCACGTACTCGCCCGCGTAGCGGATCCCCTTGCCCTTGTAGGGCTCGGGCGGGCGCAGACCGCGGATCTCGGCGGCGATCTGCCCGACGCGCTGCTTGTCCGATCCGCGCACGACGACCTGGGTCGGCGTCGGCACCTCGAACTCGATGCCCTCCGGCGCGCGGACGGTGATCGGATGCGAGAAGCCGAGCGCGAAGTCGATGTCCGTGCCCCGCAGCACGGCGCGGTAGCCGACGCCCTGGATCTCGAGGCGCTTCTCGAAGCCGCGGGTCACGCCCTCGACCATGTTCGCCACCAGCGAGCGCGTCAGGCCGTGCAGCGCCCGGTGCTCCGAGCGGTCGCTCGGGCGCGTGACGGTCAGCGTGCCGCCGTCCTGGTTCAGCGTCATGTCCGGGGAGATGACCTGCTGGAGCTCGCCGCGCGGGCCCCTGACGGTCACCCGACCGGGAGCGGCGTCGACCGTCACCCCGTCGGGGACGTCGATGATGCGTCGTCCGATTCGGCTCATCGCGCCCCTCCTACCAGACGAAGCACAGCACCTCGCCGCCGATGCCGCGCTTCGCGGCCTCGGAGGAGGTGACCATGCCGGTCGAGGTGGACAGGATGGCGGTGCCGAGGCCGCCGAGGACGCGCGGCATGCGGTCCTTCGTGGCGTAGATCCGGCGGCCGGGCTTCGAGACGCGCTTCAGGCCCGAGATGACCCGCTCGCGGTTCTCGCCGTACTTCAGCTCGACGACCAGGGTGGCGCTCGGCTCGCCCGGCTCGACGCGGAAGGACTGGATGTAGCCCTCCTCCTCGAGCAGGCGGGCGATCTCGACCTTGACCTTCGAGGACGGGATGCGGGTGTGCTCCTGCAGGGCCAGGTTCGCGTTGCGGATGCGGGTCAGCATGTCGGCGATGGGATCGGAGAGCATGGTTCCTCCTACCAGCTCGACTTGGTCATGCCCGGGATGACGCCCTCGTGGGCCATGTCGCGCAGGCAGATGCGGCAGAGCCCGAACTTGCGGTACACCGAGCGCGGCCGCCCGCAGCGCAGGCAGCGCGTGTAGTTGCGCGTCGGGTACTTCGCGGGCTGGGCCGCCTTGTGGATCAGGGACTTCTTGGCCATCTCGGGTCAGCTCTCTCGGAACGGCATGCCGAGCTCACGAAGGAGCTCGCGTGCCTCGTCGTCGGTGCGCGCCGTGGTCGTGACGGCCACGTCGAACCCCCGCACCTGATCGATCTGGTCGTAGTCGATCTCGGGGAAGATGATCTGCTCGCGCACGCCGAGGGCGAAGTTCCCGCGGCCGTCGAACGAGTTCGGATTGATACCGCGGAAGTCGCGGATGCGCGGCAGCGCGACGGTCACGAGGCGGTCCAGGAAGTCGTACATCCGGGCCCCGCGCAGCGTCACCTTGCAGCCGATGGGCATGTCCTCGCGGATCTTGAAGCCGGCGATCGACTTCTTGGCCCGCGTGATGACCGGGCGCTGGCCCGCGATCAGGGCCAGCTGTCCGACCGCCCGGTCGAGGACCTTCGAGTCGTTCTTGGCCTCGCCGACGCCCATGTTCAGCGTGATCTTGGTCAGCCGCGGCGCCTCCATGGGCGTCCGGTAGCCGCCGCGCTCCATGAGCCGGCCGAGGATCTCCTCGTCGTAGCGCCGTCGCAGCCGCGGGACGTACGTGGTGTCGACGTCAGCCATCGGACCGCTCCGTGATCTGCTCGCCGCACTTCTTGCAGCGGCGGACCTTGCGCCCGTCGCCGAGGAACTCGAACCCCACGCGGGTGACCGCGTCGCAGGCCGGGCAGACGAGCCCGACGTTGTCGATCCGGAGCGGCGCCTCGATGTCGATCACGCCGCCCGGGGTCATCTGCGCGCCGCGCGTGCCCTTGACGGGACGCGGGCGGGAGTGCTTCTTCGCGATGTTGCGGCCCTCGACGATCAGCCGACCCTCCTCGGGACGGGCCTCGAGCACCTGCCCGCGCCGGCCGCGGTCCTTGCCGGTGAGCACCTGGACGGTGTCGCCCTTGCGGATCTTCATTCCCGCCATCTCTAGAGCACCTCTGGGGCGAGGGAGACGATCTTCATGAAGTTCCGCTCGCGCAGCTCGCGCGCCACGGGTCCGAAGATGCGCGTCCCTCGCGGGTTCCGGCCGGCGTCGATGATGACGGCGGCGTTCTCGTCGAACGCGATGTACGTCCCGTCCTCGCGGTGGTGGGACTTCTTCGTCCGCACCACGACGGCCTGGACGACCTCGCCCTTCTTGACGGTCCCGTTCGGCGTGGCCTGCTTCACGGTCCCGACGATGATGTCGCCCACGCGGGCGTAGCGGCGCTGCGAGCCGCCGCGGATGCGGATGCAGAGGATCTCGCGGGCGCCGGTGTTGTCGGCCACGCGCAGCCTCGACTCGACCTGGATCACCGCGCCACCTCGACGACCTCGATGAGGCGCCACCGCTTCGTGCGCGACATCGGCCGCGCCTCGACGACCCGCACCGTGTCACCGACGTGGGCCGCGTTCGCCTCGTCGTGGACGCGCAGCGAGATCGAGCGGCGCATGATCTTCTTGTACTTCGGGTGCTGCTTCATCACGTCCACGCGGACGGTGATGGTCTTGTCGCCCTTGTCCGACGTGACCACGCCACGCCGCTCGCGCCGGACGCCCTGGTCGACGTCCTCCTTCTCGGTGCGCGTGTACGGACCCCGCTCGGCGGTCGTCTTCGGGCGCTTCGGCCCGGCGGCCGGACGAGCGGCCTTCGTACCGCGCGGGGCGCGGGCCGACGGCTCCTCGACGGGCTCGGGCGCCGCTGCCGCCGCCTGAGCCGCGGGTGCGGCCTCCTCGACGGCCTCGTCGATGTCCGCGCCGATCTCCTCGGGCGTCAGCGTCTCGGCCGCCACGTCCGCCTCGACGGCCGGCAGCTCCGGCCCGTCGGCGACGGCCTCGTCGATGCTCGCCCCGATCTCGTCGGCCGTGGGCTCGTCGGACGCAGCCGCAGGCGAGGAGGCCGCGCCGTCGGACGGGTCGATCCCGGCCGCCACTCCGTCGGCAGAGGGCTGCACCTCAGCGGCCGGGACGGCGCCCGTCCCCTCGGTGTTCTCGTCGTCTGCCACGTCTCTCAGGTCTCCTTCGGGGTCTGCGCGCGTTGCGCGGTCAGGAGGCGCGCGACGTCACGTCGCACCGCCTTGATCCGCGCCGTCGACTCCAGCGCGCCGGTGGCGTGCTGGAAGCGCAGGTTGAACAGCTCCTCGCGGGTCTCCGCGAGCGTCTTCGCCATCTGCTCGTCGTCGAGCCGGCGGATCTCGTCAGCCTTCAAAGATATCGCCCTCCCGCGCGACGACCTTGCAACGGATCGGCAGCTTCATGGCGGCCAGCTGCATGGCCTCGCGCGCCAGCGGCTCGGGCACGCCCGCGAGCTCGAACATGACCCGTCCCGGTCGCACCACGGCGACCCAGAACTCGGGCGAGCCCTTGCCCGAGCCCATCCGGGTCTCGGCGGGCTTCTGCGTGACGGGCTTGTCCGGGAAGATGTTGATCCAGACCTTGCCGCCACGCTTGATCTTGCGCGTCATGGCGATACGGGCGGCCTCGATCTGGCGGGACGTGACCCAGCCTTCCTCGACGGCCTTCAGCCCGTACTCGCCGAAGTTGACCCGCGTCCCGCCCTTGGCCAGGCCGGTGCGGCGGCCGCGGTGGACGCGGCGGAACTTGACCCTGCGCGGCAGGAGCACTACGACTCACCTCCGGGCGCATCGCCCGTGGGCGGCGTCGGGTTCGACTCGGGAGCGGCGGCCGGAGGGGCCGTCGTGTCGGGGGTGACGCTCTCCGGCGCG